>JBBSQG010000140.1:0-7429 GCA_038258125.1 Solirubrobacterales bacterium | reverse complement strand
TCGCGACAGCGGTCCCTCGGCTAGGCCGTGGCGGCCTGACGACCGCGAGCGTGCGCGTACAGCGTCTCCGGCGCGATGTCGGCGTCATTCGGCCAGACGATCGTGCCCGCCTCCGCGTCCGCCCGCAGCCGCCGGAAGTACTCCTCGTCCTGGAGTGGGGCGAAGACGCCGCCACGAGCGGGCAGATAGGACAGATCGACATCGCCGACGGTCCCGTCCTCGAAGACGACATGGACGCCATAGCCCTCGGTGGGCGTCGCGGAGAGGAGCAAGGGAGTGCTGCACATGAGCCGATGGTAGAGGCTCTATTGAAGCCGCGCGACCTTCCGCAGTGGCTCGCAGCGACGCGCCAGGTCCCAGTTGGCTCTGAGCTCAGGTTGGTGCTGGCGCGCCCATTGGACGACGAGCCGCAGCGCGCGCGGCGGGAGTCGTCCCGCCAGCACGTCGAGGCCCTCGATATCGATCGACGCCTCATCGCCACCGTAGCTCGCGTGAAAGTGCGGTCGTCCGAGATGTTGCATCTCGTCGTGGTACATCCCAGATCACGATCCCGTAGAAGGCGCTGATGCGGGGCACGGACGCGAGAGTACGCACGCGTCCCGTCAGTGCCGCGGCGACGACAGTGGGATGCCGGCGGAAAGCCGCTCACATGAGCGGCTTTTCCGGGGCCGGCTGACCGACTGCCTTGTTTGAGTGAGTGTGGAGACGGCGGGAATCGAACCCGCGTCCGCGATCGCGTAACGGTGACGTCTACGAGCGTATCCGGCGCTCTGATCTCGCCCTCAGATCGCCTCGCCGGCGGGGTTTCTGAGGGCCAGCTCCCTGAGATGTCCCCGGTTCGGCGGGAGCGGACCTCCCCGGGTGATCCGGCATTCTGATTCCAGCAATCCCCGCGGCCGGCTGGCGGGGGCTAGAACTCGCTTGGCCTAGTTTGTGCTAGGCGGCGAGGCGGTACGTATGTGTATCCGCACGTATGGTTTTGTCAGGTGTTTTACGAGGCCTCCTGACACCTCGGCTCGCAACCACCGTCACGAAGTCGACCACGTCGAAGCCATGTCGTCCCCGTGATGGTGCGCCCGCCAGTCTAGCGCCACGGCAACGACCGGCGGACGAACGGGCCGGCTACGACGATCACGGCGGCGGCGGCACCGTCGGGTCGGTGTCGGTCGGCTGTGGCTCGGTCCCCGGATCGACCGGCGGAACGGGGACCGGCACTGCCGCAGGCGGCACCGTCACGGTATCGGCCGGCGCGACGGTGATCGTCTCATCCAGCGGCGTGGTCGGCGTGTCGGAGGGGGTCTGCTCCGTCGTCTCGGTGGTCGTGGCGGGGTCGGTCGCCGAGGAGGACCCGCCACCGAAGAACGTCGTGCCGCGACCCCCGCCCGCCGCCGAACCGCCGGCCACGAGCTCGGGCACCGTGATGATCGCGGCGGCCACGAGGAAGCCCAGCAGCCCGGTGACCACGGCGGCCTTCCAGGCGTGACCCGGCGCCCGCCGCGAGGGTCCCCGCGCCTCGCCGATCTGGGCGATCCGCGCCTCGATCTGCTCCGGCGAGCCGCCCTCGCCGCCGGCGGCGGTGTGTGGGAGCTGGCCGGCGACCGGCAGATCCGCATCGTCGGGCCCGCCCGAGCTGCGCACGACGCCGCGCACGGGCACGGCCCGCGTCACGATGTCGGCGGGCCTGGCCAGCCCCTCCTTGAGGAGCGCGATGAGGACGGGCGTGAACGCCGCCGCACCGAGTGTGCCGGGCGTCCAGAGCTTGGAGGTCACGTACGCCGCGACCGCCGAGGCGACCGCGGTGACGACGAGGGTCGGCAGATCGACCGACGAGCCGCGCGATGTCGTGGAACTGCTCACAACGGGGGCGGCTGCCCCGAACCGGGGCTGAGTAAGCGCAACGAGGACAGACGCTTAACGTAGTGCGACGCGGTTCCGGGGCCGAGTGAGGAACCCGCGGCCGGGTCGCGCTCCGAAGAGGCGCCCCTGCGTTGGGTGGCGCGGCCTCACACCTCGGTGGCCTCGCTCTTTGCGGCTCCAGTTCCGCGTCGCAATGCGAAGGTACGCCGGGCCAAGTCCAAAAGCAAGAGCCGAACCGCACAATCGCGCAATCTGCGTGATTTATCCTCCCGCGTATGACCGTCGAAGACGTTTCCTGGGACCTCTCACCACTCGTGCACGGCGAGGGCGACGCCGGCGCCGACCGCCTCCTCGACGAGGCCGCCGAGCGCACGCAGGCATTTGCCGACACCTACGCGGGTCGCCTCGCCGAGCTCACCCCGGCGGAGCTCTCCGCGGCGGTCCACGAGCTCATGGCGATCTCCGAGCTCTCCTCGCGCTCGGGCCACTTCGCGATGCTGCGCTTCAGCATCGACACCGCCGACCCGCAGATCGGTGCCCTGATGCAGCGCATGCAGGAGAAGAGCACGCAGGTCGAGACGAAGCTCATCTTCTTCGAGCTGGAGTGGGCGGCCCTGGAGGACGGCAAGGCCGAGGAGCTGATGGCCGCCGACGGCCTCGACACGGCGCGCCACTTCCTGCGCTCGGCGCGCCGCTATCGCCCCCACCTGCTCTCCGAGCCCGAGGAGCGGATCCTCGCCGAGAAGAACATCTCCGGCGGCTCGGCCTGGTCGCGGCTGTTCAGCGAGCAGGTCTCCGCGTTGGAGGTCGACCTGCCCGGCGAGGATGCCCCGGTCACGCTCGACGCCGCGCTGGCGCGCCTCATGTCGCCCAACCGCGAGGAACGCCGCACGAGCGCCGAGGCCGTCACCGCCGCCCTGCAGCCGGGGCTGCGCACGCGCGCTTTCATCTTCAACACCCTCCTGCACGACAAGGCCGTCGACGACCGCCTGCGCCACTACGACAACTGGCTGGCGGCGCGCAACCTCGCCAACGAGGCCTCCGACGAGTCCGTCCAGGCGCTGCTGCACGCGGTCCGCAACCGCTACGAGATCCCGCGCCGCTGGTATCGCCTGAAGGCCCAGCTGCTGGGCATCGACCAGCTCGCCGACTACGACCGCATGGCCGCCGTGACGCAGGACGACGAGCCTGTCGACTGGGAGGACGCCAAGGAGCTCGTGCTCGCCTCCTACGGCGAGTTCACGCCCGAGCTCGGCGACCCGGCGCGCGCGTTCTTCGACGACCACCGGATCGACGCCCCGCCCCGGCCGTCCAAGCGCGGCGGCGCCTTCGCCGCCTACACCGTGCCGAGTGAGCACCCCTACCTCATGCTCAACTACACGGCCAAACGCCGCGACGTGCTCGTCCTCGCCCACGAGATGGGCCACGGCCTGCACGCCGAGCTGGCGCGCCCGCGCGGCATCTTCGAGCAGGGCACGCCGCTGACGCTCGCCGAGACCGCGTCGGTGTTCGGCGAGACGCTCGTCTTCCGCCGCCTGCTCGAGCAGGCGGCGACGCCCGAGTCGCGCCTGTCGCTGCTCGCCGAGTCGATCGAGGGCTCGATCGCGACGGTCTTCCGCCAGACGGCGATGAACCAGTTCGAGCAGCTCGTCCACACCGCCCGCCGCGAGGAGGGCGAGCTGTCGGTCGACCGCTTCAACGAGCTCTGGGCGCAGTCGCAGGTCGAGATGCTCGGCGACAGCGTCGCGCTCACCGAGGGCTACCACTCGTGGTGGTCCTACGTCCCGCACTTCATCTCGACGCCCGGCTACGTCTACGCGTACGCCTACGGGCAGCTGCTCGCGCTGTCGATCTACAAGCGCTACGTCGACGAGGGCGAGTCGTTCGTGCCCAGCTACCTGGAGCTGCTGCGCGCCGGCGGCTCGTGCAGCCCCGAGGAGCTCGGCCAGATCGTCGGCATCGACCTCTCCGACCCCGGCTTCTGGGACAGCGGGCTGGACCTCGTCGAGACGCAGCTCGAGGAGGCCGAGGTGGCGGCGAACGAGGCGCTTGCGAAGACGGCGTGAGGCACACCCAGGTGCGCTCCGCGTCCTCGGACCGCACGGCCACGGGTCGAGGTCACGGCCGATCATGCCGATGCTCACCCTGGATGGAGCCACACGACGCCTTGTCACAATGGATGCTGTGAGCGCACACTGGCCACCGCCACCGCCGCCGTCGTTCAAGCCCGAGGCTCCCGTCGACGAGCCGCACACCGTCACGGCCGCGACTGCCGTGACGCATGCGCCGCAGACCCATGCGCCCGATATGCAGGCGCCCCACCCGCGCCCGTGGTGGCGGCGCAGCCTGTCGCTGCTCTTCGTCGGCGGCTTGCTGATCCTGAAGTGGGGCAAGCCCGTGCTCCTGCTGCTGCCCAAGGCCAAGCTGCTCACGACGTCGGGGACGATGCTCATCTCGATCGCCGCCTACAGCTTCATCTGGGGCTGGAAGTTCGCGGCCGGCTTCGTCCTGCTGCTGCTCGTCCACGAGATGGGCCACGTCATCCAGCTGCGCCGCGAGGGGATCGAGGCGAGCGCGCCGATGTTCATCCCCTTCCTCGGCGCGGCGGTGATGGCGAAGTCGCTCGGCGACGACGCGACCGCCGAGGCACGCGTCGGCCTCGCCGGGCCGATCCTCGGCACGCTCGGCTGTCTGGCGCTGCTGCCGCTGGCGTTCTCGACGGGCGACGACTTCTGGTACGCGCTGATCTTCACCGGCCTGTTCCTCAACCTCTTCAACCTGCTGCCGGTCGTGCCGCTCGACGGCGGGCGCGCGATGGCGGCGCTGTCGCCGTGGATGTGGTTCGTCGGGCTCGGCGCGATGGCGCTGCTGGCGTTCGTCTACCCCAACCCGATCATCCTGCTCATCCTCCTGCTCGCCGGCTACGAGACCTACAAGCGCTGGAAGGCACGCAAGGAGGGCGGCGAGGACGTGCAGGCGTACTACAAGGTCAAGCCTGCCCACCGGCTGATCATCCTCAGCGTGTACCTCGGGCTGATCATCGTCTGCGTCGTGGGCATGGGCCTGACGCACGTCGAGCGGTCGATTCCTTCGTGAGCTGGTAGCGATGGCGGCCGAGATCACGGTCGAGCGCCTGACCAAGCGCTACGGGGAGACGCTGGCGGTCGACGACCTCTCGTTCACGGTCGAGGCGGGTCGCGTGACCGGCTTCCTCGGGCCCAACGGCTCGGGCAAGTCGACGACGCTGCGCGCGCTGCTCGGGCTGATCCGCCCGACGAGCGGCACGGCGTTGGTGATGGGCCAGCCCTTTCACGAGCTGCCCAACCCCGTCGCGGCCGTCGGTGCCGCGCTCGACGCCCACGACGTGCACCCCGGCCGCTCCGGGCGCGGCCATCTGCGCACGATCGCGGCGGCGGCCGGGATCCCCACCTCGCGCGTCGACGAGGTGCTCGACATGGTCGAGCTGACGCCAGCCAAGGACCGCCGCGTGAAGGGCTACTCGATGGGCATGCGCCAGCGCCTCGCGCTCGGCGCGGCGCTGCTCGGCGACCCGAAGATCCTCATGCTCGACGAGCCCGCCAACGGCCTGGATCCGCAGGGCATGCGCTGGCTGCGCGACATCCTCGTCTCGCTTGCCGCCGAGGGGCGCGCGGTGCTCATCTCCAGCCACGTCCTGTCGGAGGTCGAGCAGACGGTGGACTCCGTCGTCGTGATCGGCGCCGGGCGCCTGGTCATGCAGGGCTCGCTCAGCGATCTCGTGAAGGGCGACCGGCGGCCGATCCTCGTGCGCTCGCCGCGCGCCGGGGAGCTGCGGGCGATCCTGGAGGAGCACGGTGCCGCGTGCGCACCCGACGGGCGGCCCGACGCGATGATCGTGCACCGCACGTCACTGGAGTCGATCGGCACGCTGGCGGCCGATCACGGCATCCCGATCTTCGAGCTCACCCACGAGCGCGCGACGCTCGAGGATCGCTTCCTCGAGCTGACCGGCGAGAGCGGGAACGTGCGATGAGGTCGCTGAAGTCCGAGTGGCTGAAGCTCGTCTCGGTGCGCACGACATGGGCGCTGCTGGGCTCGATGATCCTCATCGAGGGGCTGACCGCCGGCCTCGTGACCGGCCTGAGCGACATCGACGATCTCAAGACGCGCAGCGTCGCCACGCTGGCGATCGGCACGCATCTGGCGATCGTCTTCATGTTCACGCTCGGCGCGCTGCTGTCGACGAACGAGTACCGCCACGGGACCGCCAGCTCGACGTTCGTCGTCACGCCCAAGCGCGAGCGGGTGATCGCCGCCAAGCTCGTGGTGGGGCTCGCCGTCGGGCTCGTCGGGGCGCTGCTCTACATCGCCGTCAACGCCGGCCTGGGCCTCTCGATCCTGTCCTCGCGCGGTATCGACGTCGACTCCGACACGGCCGTCAACACGTACCTCGGCGTCGGCGTCGGGCTCGTGCTCGGCTGCCTGTTCGGCGTCGCGCTCGGCGCGCTGCTGCGCAACCAGATCCTGACAGTCGTGACCGGCATGGTGCTGTTCCTGCTCGCCGGGACGGCCGCGCTGTTCATCGGCAACGACGTCGGCCAGTACTTCCCGGGCGAGTCGCTGCTGGCCTTGAACGGCACGCCGGGAGCGGACGAGACGCTGCTCAGCCAGACCCAGGGCGGGCTCGTGCTCGGGGCCTACTGCGTCGTGCTCGGCATCGCGGGCATGGTGCTCACGCGCGAGCGTGAGGTGCTGTAGGTCCTGCGACGCTGACGCGATGCGCACCGCCTTTGGGGTCTCGCTGCTTTGCCTGCTGCTCGCGATCGCGGGCTGTGGCGCAGACGACCAACAACCGACGACGACGACCAGCAGCAGCAGCACCGAGGCCGACATCGCGCGCTTCGAGGTCCGCGGCCAGGCCGCCGCCGTGATCACGCCCAAACCGCGCACGGAGCGGGTCGTCGTCTACATGCATGGCGCCGGCGAGCGGATCGAGAGCGCATTCGGCGACGTGGCCAAGGACGACACGTTCAGGACCCTGCTGGAGGCCGGTTACGCGCTCGCCGCGACCGACGCGCACGGCGACAACTGGGGCAGTCCGGCCAGCGTGCAGGACCAGCTCGCGCTCGTCGCCGAGCTGCGCGAGCGCGGTCTGCGCGAGGTGTACGTGCTGGCGCTGTCGATGGGCGGGCTGGACGGGCTGCAGGTGCTCGGCCGGGTCGACGTCAAGGCGTGGGCGGGGATCTTCCCGGCGTGCAACCTCGCGTCAGTGTGGGATCTCGGGCTCTACCGCGGACAGATCCGGGCCGCCTACGACATAGCGGCGAACGCGTCGCCACGCAGCGCATTGCGCGGCCGCAGCCCAGTGACGATCGATCCGCCCGCCGGGCTGCCGATGCGCTTCTGGGCGTCGCCGGGCGACCGCGTGATCCCCAAGCGCGCCAACACGGACGCGTGCTCTGCGATCGCCCGCCGCCGCGGTGCCCGGGTCGAGGTGACGACGACGCGCGGCGACCACGGCGACCCGTCGAACTACGACGCGGCGGGCGTGCTGGCGCTGTTTGAGTCGGCGCGCCGCTCCGGCGCCGGCTGA
>JBBSQG010000139.1:0-7493 GCA_038258125.1 Solirubrobacterales bacterium | reverse complement strand
TGTTCGACGAGGTCGTCGTCGCGGTCGTCAACCTGCCCGCCCGCAAGGGCACGACGTTGTTCAGCATCGAGGAGCGGATCGGCTTCATCAAGGAGGCGACGAAAAGCGTGCCGGGGGTGCGGGTCGAGTCGTTCTCCGTCCTCATGGTCGACGTCGCGCGCGCGCAGAATGCCAAGGCGGTCGTCAAGGGTCTGCGCGCCATCTCGGACTTCGAATACGAGTTCGAGATGCACCAGCTCAACCGCCTGCAAGCGCCTGACATCGACACGCTCTACCTGATGGCGTCCCCCCAGTACAGTTTCATCAGCTCCAGCGGGATCAAGGAACTCGCGATGTTCGGCGGAAGGGTCGACGAACTTGTCCCGGAACGGGTGGCGCAGCGCTTGAAGGAAGAGCTGGGCCGCTAGCGAAACAAGGGTTGCCATGGACGTCCTCGTACTCATCGACAAGCTCGACGACTTGGTGCACAACGCCAAGCTCGTCCCGATGACCGGCCAGGTCCGGGTCGACAAGGAAGAGATCTACGACATCCTCGACCAGATGCGGGCGACGATCCCCGAGGAGATCAAGCAGGCGCGCTGGATCGTCAAGGAGCGCCAGGAGATGCTCGCCGAGGCCAAGCGCGAGGCCGAGCGGATCATCAAGGAAGCGCGCGAGGCCCAGGACCAGCTCGTCGGCGAGGAAGAGGTCACCAAGCAGGCCCAGCGCGCCGCCGAGGACATCATCGAGGACGCCCGTGCCCGCGAGCGCGAGATCCGTCTCGGTGCCGAGGACTACGCCGACGAGATCCTCAACACGCTCGAGGTCAACCTGTCGAAGTTCATCGCGGCCGTCCAGCGCGGCCGCGAGCGCCTGCAGGGCAAGGACGAACCCGCCGAAGTCCGCTGAGCGGCGCCCCCGCCGCTCGCACCGGCCGCGCCGCCGCCGTCGTCAGCGCACCGAGAACGCCGTGTGGCCCGCGGGCTCGGCCTCGCTCACCGTGAGATCCTCGACTCGCGCGCCGCGCGGTCCGTCGCGACACCACAGGACGAGCTCGGCGACCGCGTCGGGCGCGCCCTCGAATACGGCCTCGACCGTCCCGTCGCGCCGGTTGCGCACCCAGCCGCCGACGCCGAGCCGGTTGGCCTCACGCCGCGCGCTGTCGCGGAAGAACACGCCCTGCACCTGACCGCGGACGACGACGCGACGGGCGATGCGCGCGGCCACGGTCGCTCAGGCGGCGAGCAGGCCCGGCAGCTCGGCCATGTCGAAGAACACCTCGCCGCCGGCGTCCGCCAGCCGTTCTGGGTCGGTGTCGCGCGCGAACGCGAGCGCCCGCATTCCCGCGGCGCGGGCGGCGACGACGCCCGGCACGCTGTCCTCTACGACCGCCGTCGTGGCCGGCGCGAAGCCCATCGCGCGCGCCGCGTGCAGGAACAGGTCGGGCGCGGGCTTGCCGTTGCGCACCTCCGTCGCGCTGAAGATGCGGCCCGCGAAGCGCTCCCACAGCCCGGTGCGGCGCAGCGTGACCTCCATCTTGTGATGCGGACCGCTCGACGCCACGCAGGTCGGCAGGGCGATCTGGTCCAGCGCGTCGATCACGCCCGGGATCGCCTGCACCTCGCGGGCGAAGACGGCCCCGGCCTCGGCGTAGTAGCGCTCGGGGATGTCGCCGGGCAGCGGGGCGCCGTGGCGCTCGCCGGCCAGCTCCATGACCGACGCCAGCGAGCGGCCGCGGTAGTCGCGTAGGCACAGCTCGAGCGTCGTCGGCAGGCCGGCGCCGGTGAGCAGTCCGGCGAGCACGGTGTTGGAGATCAGCTCGGTGTCGACGAGCACGCCGTCGCAGTCGAAGATCACGGCGTGGATCACCCTCCGCAGGCTACCCAGCGTCCCGCCGGCTCGGCCTCGGCGAGCAGCTCAGGCGTCCGGCGGGTTGCTCGCCTCGGCGAGCAGGCGCTCGATCGTCGCGAGATGGCCGCGCACGTTGGCCGCCATCGTGTCCACGATCTTGCGCGCATCGTCGATGCTCGTCGTCGCGCTCGTCAGCTGCGACTTGATCCGCCGGACGTCCTCCATCGCGCCCTGTGCGCGCTCGACCTCGGCGTGCAACGCCGCCTCGTCGATCCTGCCGCCGGCCGCGCGCGCCATCAGCACGCGGGCGCGGGCCAGGCCGTAGGCGACCTCCAGCGCGAGCGTCGAGCCGTCCTCGGGATCGAAGGTCACGAACAGCTTGTCGCCGTTGAACTCGCGCAGCGGATGGGTGCGGGCGGGCAGCTTGCCGTCGCTGGACACGACGAGCACCGCGTAGTCGGCGGCGCGCGTCTGCATCGCCGCGTCGAGCTCGGCGAGCGCCCCGTTCTTGGACAGCTGCGAGCTCTTGGCCTCGAAGACGATCTTGCCGCGCGCCGGCCCGGCGCAGGCGTCGATCGCCACGACCACGTCGCCCTTCCTGCCGCCCTCGCCGCGCAGGTCGCCGACGGCGTCGCAGTCGTCGCCACGCGCGGCGGCGATCACCAGCAGCGCCTCGGCGACGGACTCCTCGTACGTGCGGCCCTTCGCGGTGCCCTTGTCCTGGACGGCGGCGACCTCGGTCAGCTTCTCCTTCTCGGCGCGCAGGCGCGCGATCTCGAGGTTCATCCTCTCGAGCTTCTCGTTGAGCGATCGCATCTGCTCGGCTTGCTGGCCGGCGATCTGGTGTGCCTGCGCGAGGTGCACGCGCTGGAAGACCGCGAGCGGGTTGCTGTCGTTGTCAGCTGAGAACTGCTTGCGCAGGTCCTCGCGCATCTCCGTGGTTAGCTCGCCGACGACGGCACGCACGCGGTGCTGCACGGCCACCGACGACTCGTCGCCGAAATGCTTGGCCAGCACCTTCGTGACGTGCCCATGCTCGGGCCCGAAGACATCGTCGATGCGGGCGTCGAGCCGCTCAGCGACCTTGCGGGCCCGCTCGACGAACTCGCGGTCCAGCTCGCGGGCGGTCTTCTCAAACTCCGCGCGCACGAACTCGGCGTTGAGGCCCGTCTGCTCGCGGTCGAGCACGCGTGCACCGATTTCGATCGCCTCGACGACGAAGCGCACCGGGTCCTCGCGCTCGGACGCCAGCCGCACGGCGGTCTCGTCGTCGACGGTCAGGAAGTCGATCGCGAGGCGGCGGTTGGTGACCTGGACGCGGGCGAGCGGAAGGGGGAGGGCGGAGACGGGCTTCATTGCGTGCCCACCCACGCTACGGACCGCACCCGACGGATTGCCGGATGTCCGTCAGTCCGCGGCGGCGAGGGTCAGTCCGCGCTCGCGCGGGCCGACCACCATCGCTCCAAGTCCTGGCGCTGGTGCACGAGCGGATTTGCGCGCGGGTTGCGTGCGCGCACGACCGCCAGCGCCTCGGCGGGTTCCAGGCCCTCGTCCAGCGCGACGATCGCCGCCGCCACCGTCGCTGAGCGCTGCATGCCCGCGCGGCAGTGCAGGTAGACGGTCTCGCCCTCGCCAAGCCAGGAGCGCACCGTCGTCGCGGCGCGCTCGATGTGGCCCGGCAGGAGGTTGCCGAAGTCGATCAGCTCGACGCGTTCCTCCCGCATCCCGGCCTCCGCCAGCGCGGCGACGCAGGCAGCGCGCCCGTCCCCCTCGTACTCGACGTCCTGCACCAGGTTGAAGACGCGCGTCACCCCGAGCCCTGCGATCGTCGCCACGTCGTCGGCGTCCTGCGGGTAGGCGCCCATGAACAGCCCGTCGCCGACGGACCCGTAGCCGTAATGGGCAAACCACGCGGACACCGCGGCGCAGGGTAGTGCGTGCAGACAGGCTGCGAACACGGTGCGTCACGCGCCGGACCGTGCTCGTACGCTCGTAGCCATGAGCCTGCTCGTGACGGCACTGCAGGAGTCCGGCGGAGCATCCGCCCCGCGCGAGCGCGCGGCGCAGCTGCGCGGACTGCTGGGAGACGAGCTCGCCCGCTCCGAGCGCGAGCTCGGGCTCGCGCGCTCGGGTCGCGAGGAGCCGGTCACGATCGCCGTCGCCGCGCAGCCCGGCGCACTGCTGGCGGTCGTCCCTGTGCCCGCCGCCGTGCGCGTCGACCCGGCCGCGGTGTCCGAGCGCGGCTGGCTGGCGGTCGCGGCGACGATCGGCGCCCTGGCCGAGATCGCCGGCCTCGGGATCCCGCACGCCGCCGGAGACCTCGTCCTGGAGGCCGGCGCGCTCCACGGTCACCTCGCGCTGCGCGTGCCGGCCGTTGGCGCCGTCGCGCCCGACGACGCCGAGCTCATGGTGGTCGCCTACGAGGAGCACGCGGGCGCGATCGCGCGGTTGCGCAGCCGCGCGCTCGCGCTCCCCGAGCCCGTGCTCGCCGAGGCCGGTGACTGGCGCGCGCCGATCGCCCAGGCGCTGCGCGGCGCCGAGGCGGTCGCGCGGGTCGGCGGGCGACCCGCCGACGGCGACTCGGTCTCCGAGCACGAGGACGCGGTGCTCGCGATCGTGCACGGCGCCGACGAGGGCGCCGGGGCCACGCGCCCCCACGACGACCCGCAGCCGGGGCGGCGGATCGCGCGGCGGATCGTTCAGCGGCTCAACGGCATGGGCAAGTGGGGCGGCTACCACACCGACTTTCGCCATCTCTCACGCGGCTTCGCGGGCAACGAGCGCGCGCTCGCCGACGAGGTCGGCGAGGCGTTGCTGGCCGCCGGGCTGCTGGCCGAGAAGCCGAGCGTCGGCCAGCGCCATGTGTTCCTCAACCCGCGCCGCGCCGCCGACATCCACGCGCTGATCGATCGCGGCGCCGTGCCGGACGACCTGCGCCTGCCCTGACGTCGCACCCGCCCGCCCCCGGCCCGTAGCTACATTCATGGCCGCATGCGCCTCGACAGGCTGTCAGAGAAGGCCTTCACGGCGCGCACGCTCGTCGAGAGCGGGATGTTCGGGCCCACGCGTCCGGACCGGCTCGCCCGCGCCGTCAAGGCGCTCAGGCTGTGGGGCACGACGATCGCCGGCGGCTACCACGTCGCGGCGCTGCGCTTCCCCGACGCGGTCGCGCTGATCGACGAGCACGGTGCGCTGACGTTCGCCGAGGTCCACGCGCGCACGAACGCGCTCGCGCACGCATGGGCGCAGGACGGCATCGCCGCCGGCGACGCGGTGGGAATCCTCTGTCGCAACCATCACGGCTTCGTCGAGGCGCTCGTCGCGTGCTCGAAGCTCGGCGCCCACGCGATCCTGCTCAACACCGCCTTCGCGGGCCGCCAGCTGGAGGAGGTCTGCGCGCAGGAGCGCCCGGCGGCGCTCGTCTACGACGCGGAGCTCGCGGGTGTGATCGCCGGCGCGGCGGCCGGGCGCCGGTGCTATGTGGCGTGGACGTCGGGGCCCGGTGGGCCCGCCGTGCCCACGCTCGAGGCGCTGATTGCCGGCGGCGACGTGAGCGAGCACGCGCCGCCCGCCACGCAGGGGCGCATCGTGATCCTCACGAGCGGCACGACCGGGACCCCGAAGGGCGCCAACCGCAAGGAGCCCAAGACGCTCGAGCCGGCGGCGGGGCTGCTGTCGAAGATCCCGCTGCGCGCGCGCGAGCGCACGCTGATCGCGGCACCGCTGTTTCACTCCTGGGGGCTCGCACACCTCGTCCTCGGCGTCGCGCTCGCCTCGACGCTCGTCCTACACCGGCGCTTCGATGCCGACGACACGCTGCGCGCGGTCGACGCGCACGGGGTGACGGCGCTCGTCGTCGTCCCGGTGATGCTCCAGCGGATCGTGCAGCGTGGCCCGAGCGTCGTGCGCCGCTATGACACGGGCGCGTTGCGCGTCATCGCGGCGAGCGGTTCGCCGCTGCCCGGCGAGCTGGCCACGCAGGTGATGGATGCCTTCGGCGACGTGCTCTACAACCTCTACGGCTCGACCGAGGTCGCCTGGGCCACGATCGCCACCCCGGCCGACCTGCGGGCCGCGCCTCACACCGCGGGGCGGGCGCCGCGCGGCACCGTCGTGCGCCTCTACGACGCCGCCGGCACGGAGGTCGCGCCCGGCGAGACGGGCCGCATCTTCGTCGGCAACGAGCTCGTCTTCGACGGATACACCGGCGGCGGCGCGAAGGCGGTCATCGATGGGCTGATGTCGTCGGGCGACGTCGGCCACTTCGACGACGACGGGCGCCTGTTCGTCGACGGCCGCGAGGACGAGATGATCGTCTCGGGCGGCGAGAACGTGTTCCCGCGCGAGGTCGAGGACGCGATCGCCGCGCTGCACGGGGTCGCCGAGGTGGCGGCGATCGGCGTCGGCGACGCCGAGTTCGGCCAGCGCCTGCGGGCGTTCGTCGTGCGAGCGGAGAACGGAATGGCGCCCAGCGAGGCGGACGTCAAGGCGCACGTGCAGGCGACCCTCGCCCGCTTCAAGGTCCCGCGCGACGTGGTCTTCCTCGACGCGCTGCCGCGCACGGCGACCGGCAAGGTGCTCAAGCGCGTGCTCGCCGAGCACGGTCATACCTGATCCGCTCGCCATACCTTTGCTCGTGCGCCACACTTATGCGCATGAGCGTGGCAAGGATCCACAGCAAGGGGCAGATCACGATTCCCAAGGCGGTTCGCGACGCCGCCGGCCTGGACGTCGGCGCTCGCGTCGTCGTGGAGGCACGCGACGGCGAGGTCGTGATCCGCAGACCGCTCGGCGTGCTCGAGTTCGAGCCGCCGCAGGTCGGGCATGACGCTCTGCCCTGGCCGCAGGCGCGACGGGCTGCCCGCGACGAGCGCGGCGCGCGCCGGGCAAGCCCGAAGACGCTGTGATAGCGGACTCAAACGTCCTGCTGCGCGTCCTGGAACGTGACCCCGGCGCCCATGGCCAAGCAGCGCGGGCGCGCGTCGAGGCCGCCCGCGCCGTCGAGCCGATCACGGTGCTGGCAGCCACGGTCCTCGAGGTCGGGTTCGTGCTGGAGAGCGCTGCTGCCGGATACGGGTGGGATCGCCGTGCCGTCGCCGCGGCGATCCCGCGATCGTCGACGAGCCGGGGTTCACCGTCGAGCAGGGGGCGGCGCTGCGAGCCGCTGCGGCGACGTACAGCGATCACCGGATCGATCTACACGACTGCTTCCTCGACGCGATCGCCCGCGAGCGCGGCACGCTGGTGCTGTCCTTCGACGCGGATCTGAAGCGGCTGGGGACCGGCGAGCGACCGTAGACGAGCGGATCAGATCCGATCGGCGCGCACACATGCCAGTTCACGTCGAACGTCAATCTCCGAGCATGGGCAGTCGGGGCTCGTCAGCCGCGTCCCGCAAGCGCTGCTGCTGATCTGCCTCGCCCCGCTAGCCTGGATAGTGCGATGCCGGTCCCCACCGACAGCTTCGATCTCGGTCGCCTGCGGCTGAGCTCCGGCGAGGGTCGCCGGCTGCAGCTGGAGGTCGGGCTCGACCCGCTGCAGTTCGGCGGTGAGACGTACACCGTGACCCCGCCGGCGGCGGTCGCGACGCTCGACATCTCCAAGACGACCCACAACGGCCACGCCCTGCGGCTGCAGTTCGACGCGTCGCTGCGCGGGCCGTG
>JBBSQG010000138.1:0-7500 GCA_038258125.1 Solirubrobacterales bacterium | reverse complement strand
GACGACCTGCGAGTGGCGCGAGCACCGCATCAACATCATCGACACGCCGGGCCACGTCGACTTCACCGTCGAGGTCGAGCGCTCGCTGCGTGTGCTCGACGGCGCAATCGCGCTGTTTGACTCCGTCGCCGGCGTCGAGCCGCAGTCGGAGACCGTCTGGCGCCAGGCCGACAAGTACGCCGTTCCGCGGATCGCGTTCATCAACAAGATGGACCGCATCGGCGCGGACTTCGAAGGCTCGTTGGAGACGATGGCGACGCGCCTGGGCGCGAACGCCGTGCCCGTGCAGATCCCGATCGGCTCGGAGTCCGCGTTCAAGGGCATCATCGACCTGCTCGGGATGAAGGCGATCATCTACAAGGACGATCTCGGCAAGGATCAGGAGGTCGTCGACATCCCGGCCGACCTCGCCGACGCGGCCGACAAGGCGCGCGAGCGGCTGCTCAGCCAGCTTGCCGACCTCGACGACGAGATCGCCGAGCTCTACCTCGCCGAGGAGCACGTCCCGACGGACATGATCAAGGCGGCGCTGCGCAAGGCGACGCTGTCGATCGAGATCACGCCGGTCTTCTGCGGCTCGGCGTTCAAGAACAAGGGCGTCCAGCCGCTGCTCGACGCGGTGCTCGACTACCTGCCCTCGCCGCTGGAGGTCAAGCCGATCGAGGGTCACCTCACCGACAAGCACGGTGAGTCGACCGGCGAGATCGTCCTGGAGCCCAACGACGAGGATCCGTTCACGGCGCTGGGCTTCAAGATCATGGCCGACCCCTTCGTCGGCAAGCTCTGCTACTTCCGCGTCTACTCCGGCAAGCTCGAGGCGGGATCGAAGGTCCTCAACGTCTCGACCGGCCGCCAGGAGCGCATCGGCCGCCTGCTCGTCATGCACGCCAACGACCGCGAGGAGGTCGACGCGGTATACGCGGGCGACATCGCGGCGGCGGTGGGCATCAAGCAGATCGTCACCGGCGACACGCTCTGCGACCCCAGCCGGCCCGTGAAGCTCGAGATGATCGACTTCCCCGAGCCGGTCATCAAGGTCGCCGTCGAGCCGAAGACGAAGGCCGACCAGCAGAAGATGTCGGTCGCCCTCGGGCGCCTGGCCGAGGAGGACCCGACCTTCCAGGTCGCCACGAACGAGGAGACCGGCCAGACCGAGATCTCCGGCATGGGCGAGCTGCACCTCGAGATCCTCGTCGACCGCATGAAGCGCGAGTACAAGGTCGAGGCCAACGTCGGCCGCCCGCAGGTCTCCTACCGCGAGACGATCCGCGGCACCGCCGAGAAGGTCGAGGGCCGCTTCGTCAAGCAGACCGGCGGCTCGGGCCAGTTCGGCATCGTCTACATCAACATCGAGCCCAACCCCGGCGAGGGCTTCGAGTTCGTCTCGAAGATCCGCGGCGGCTCCGTGCCGAGCGAGTTCATCCCCGCCGTCGGCAAGGGCGTCGAGGAAGCGCTGACGACCGGCGTGAAGGCCGGCTACCCGATGGTCGACGTGCGCGTGACGCTCGTCGACGGCAAGTACCACGACACCGACTCCTCGGAGATCGCGTTCAAGGTCGCCGGCTCGCTAGCCTTCAAGGAAGCCGCACGGCGCGCCAAGCCCGTCCTGCTCGAGCCGGTGTTCGCCGTCGAGGTCGTGACCCCAGAGGACTTCCTCGGTGAGGTCATCGGCGACCTCAACCGGCGACGCGGACGGATCGAGGGTCAGGAACGGCGTGGCAACGCGCTCGCGGTCACCGGTCGCGTGCCGCTGAGCGAGATGTTCGGTTACGTGAACGACCTGCGATCCAACACGCAGGGCAGGGCCAGCTACACGATGCAGTTCGACGGATACGAGGAAGTGCCGCCGAACATCGCCGAGAAGCTCGTGGAGCACCGGTTGGGCCAGCCGCAGGCCGCCTGACCGCATCAGATTCGATAGTTTCATTCAGTTCATCGACAGACTTAGAGGAGCGAACCGAAAGTGGCAAAGGAGAAGTTCGAGCGCGACAAGCCGCACGTCAACGTCGGCACCATCGGTCACATCGACCACGGCAAGACGACGCTGACTGCTGCCATCACGACCGTGCTCGCCGAGCACGGTGGTGGCGAGGCGCGCAGCTTCGCCGAGATCGACAACGCGCCCGAGGAGAAGGCGCGTGGCATAACGATCGCCACCTCGCACGTTGAGTACCAGACCGACAACCGGCACTACGCCCACGTCGATTGTCCTGGTCACGCCGACTACATCAAGAACATGATCACCGGAGCCGCGCAGATGGACGGCGCGATCCTCGTGGTCTCGGCGGCCGACGGCCCGATGCCGCAGACGCGTGAGCACATCCTGCTCGCCCGCCAGGTCGGCGTGCCGTACATCGTCGTGTTCCTCAACAAGGCCGACATGGTCGACGACGAGGAGCTGCTCGAGCTCGTCGAGCTCGAGGTCCGCGAGCTGCTGAGCTCCTATGACTTCCCCGGCGACGACATCCCGTTCATCATCGGCTCGGCGCTCAAAGCGCTGGAGGGTGACGCGGACGCCAAGGCGCAGATCATGGAGCTCGCCGCGGCGCTGGACAGTTACATCCCCCAGCCCGAGCGCGCACTCGACAAGCCGTTCCTCATGCCGGTCGAGGACGTCTTCTCGATCACCGGCCGCGGCACGGTCGCGACCGGCCGCATCGAGCAGGGCATCGTCCACACGGGCGACCAGGTCGAGATCGTCGGCATCCGCCCGGAGTCCTCGACGACGGTCGTCACCGGCGTGGAGATGTTCCGCAAGATCCTCGACGAGGGTCGTGCCGGCGACAACGTCGGCTGCCTGCTGCGCGGTACCAAGCGCGAGGACATCGAGCGCGGCCAGGTCCTGTGCAAGAAGGGCTCGATCACGCCGCATACGAAGTTCAAGTCCGAGGTCTACGTCCTCAAGAAGGAGGAGGGTGGCCGTCACACCCCGTTCTTCACGGGCTACCGGCCGCAGTTCTACTTCCGCACCACCGACGTGACCGGCTCCGCGCACCTCCCCGAGGGCGTCGAGATGGTCATGCCGGGCGACAACGTCACGATGCAGATCGACCTGATCCAGCCGATCGCCATGGATCCGGGCCTGCGCTTCGCCATTCGCGAGGGCGGCCGCACCGTCGGCTCAGGCGTCGTGACGGAGATCATCGAGTAAGGAGCACGCGAGCTCTCGAGCAGCATGAGGGTGCGGTCCGGATTCTCCGGTTCGACCCTTTCTGCGGCTTTCGGCACGCACGCACACACCATGGCTACCACCACAGAGAACAAGATCCGCATCCGCCTGAAGGCGTATGACCACTCGGCGATCGAGACGGCCGCCAAGGAGATCGTCGACACCGCGACGCGGACCGGTGCAACCGTTTCTGGGCCGGTGCCGTTGCCGACCGAGAAGAACGTGTACTGCGTCATCCGCTCGCCGTTCAAGGACAAGGACTCGCGCGAGCACTTCGAGATCCGCACCCACAAGCGGCTCATCGACATCCATCAGCCGACGCCGAAGACGGTCGACTCGCTGCAGCGCCTCGATCATCTGCCCGCCGGCGTCGACATCGAGATCCGCCTCGCCACCTGATGCCCGCGATCCTCGCCAAGAAGCTCGGTATGACGCAGCTGTTCGGAGAGGACGGAACGGTGCAGCGCGTCACCGTGCTCGAAGCCGGCCCCTGCCCGGTCACCGGAGTGCGCACGCACGAGCGTGACGGCTATGAGGCCGTCCAGCTCGCGTTCGGCTCGGTGAAGGAGAAGTACCTCACCAAGCCCGAGCTCGGGCACCTCAAGAAGGCCGGCGCCCCGCCGATGCGGCTCGTCAAGGAGTTTCGCGACGAGGCCGGCGAGCATCTCGTCGGCGAGACCGTGACGGTCGAGGACTTCGAGGTCGGCCAGACGGTGAAGATCGCCGGCACATCCAAGGGCAAGGGATTTCAGGGCACGATCAAGCGCCACAACTTCGCCAGCGGCCCCAAGTCGCACGGCTCCCACAACGTCCGCGCGCCTGGCTCGATCGGCGCATCGGCGTGGCCCGCCCGCGTGATGAAGGGCATCAAGGGACCGGGCCAGATGGGCAACAAGCGCGTCACCCAGAAGGGCCTGACGATCGTCCGCCTCGACGCCAAGGACAACCTCATGCTCGTACGCGGCTCCGTGCCGGGCCCGCGCAACGGCTTCGTGGAGGTACGTACCGATGGCTGACGCGAAGATCCTCGGTGGTGCCAAGAAGGCCAAGCTCGACGACGTCGCGTTCGGCGCCGCGTTCAACGAGGCGCTCGTGCACGAGACCGTGCGCGCCGAGCTCAACGCTCGCCGCCAGGGCACGCACGCCACCAAGACGCGCGGGAACGTGCGCGGCGGCGGCGCCAAGCCCTGGCGTCAGAAGGGCACCGGCCGCGCCCGGGCCGGCTCGTCGCGCTCGCCGATCTGGACCGGCGGCGGCACGACCTTCGGCCCCTCGCCGCGCCACTACACCTTCAAGGTCAACCGCAAGGAGCGCCGCGCGGCATTGCGCAGCGCCCTGTCGGTGCACGCCGCCCGCGACTCGATCGCGGTGTTCGACACCAAGGCCTTCGAGGAGCCCTCGACGAAGCAGGCCGCCGCGCTGCTGGCCGACTCCGGCCTGGCGCTGCCGACGCTCGTCATCCTCGGCGACGACCAGGAACGGGCCGCACTGTCGTTTCGCAACATGGTTCGCGTCTCGGTTCTGTCGGTCTCGATGGTCGGCATCGCCGATCTCATCGGAGCCCGATCGGTCATCTGCTCGCAGGCGGCGCTCGACGCGCTGACCGCGCGCGCCAAGGGCGAGCCCGGCACTGCCGGGCTCGACGCCCAGGAGGTCGAGGCCTAAATGGATCCCAGCCAGGTCGTCATCCGTCCGGTGGTGTCCGAGAAGTCCTACGTCCTCGCGACCGCCAACAAGTACGTCTTCCGCGTCCATCCCGACGCACACAAGACGCAGATCCGCCAAGCGGTCGAGTCGCTGTTCGACGTCTCGGTCATCTCGGTCCACACGATGAGCGTCAAGTCCAAGCCCAAGCGGCGCGGGCAGATCCATGGCCGTACGCGGCAGTGGAAGAAGGCGATCGTCCACGTGGGCGAGGGCGACTCCATCCCGATCTTCCAGGGCCTCGAGTCCCTCGAGGACTGATCACATGGCCATTCGCAAGCCCAAGCCCACGAGCCCCGGTCGTCGTTTCTCGACCTACCCCGACTTCGCGGAGATCACCAAGGACAAGCCCGAGAAGACGCTCGTCGAGGGTCTCACCAAGTCGGGCGGGCGCAACGCTCGCGGGCGCAAGACCGCGCGCCACCGCGGTGGCGGCGCCAAGCGCCTGTACCGCAAGATCGACTTCAAGCGGCGCAAGGACGGCGTCCCCGGCAAGGTCGCCGCGATCGAGTACGACCCCAACCGGTCGGCCTACATCGCGCTGATCCACTACGTCGACGGGGAGAAGGCCTACATCCTCGCGCCACAGCGCCTGCGCGTCGGCATGACGGTCGAGTCCGGCGAGGGCGCGGACATCACGCCCGGCAACTGCCTGCCGCTGACCCGCATCCCGATCGGCACGGTCATCCACAACGTCGAGCTCGAGCCCGGCCGCGGCGGCCAGCTCGCCCGCTCCGCTGGCACCGGCGTCCAGCTCATGGCCCGCGAGGGCGGGATGGCGACGCTGCGTCTGCCATCCGGCGAGATGCGCCTCGTGCGCGACAGCTGCCGCGGGACGGTCGGGACGATCGGCAACGCCGATCACCAGAACGTGAAGATCGGCAAGGCCGGCCGCAAGCGCCACATGGGCGTGCGCCCGCAGACGCGCGGCACGGCGATGAACCCCGTCGACCATCCGCACGGCGGCGGCGAGGGATCCACGACTGCAGGTCGCCATCCGGTGACCCCGTGGGGTGTGCCGACGCTTGGCTACCGCACGCGCAAGAAGAACAAGCCGTCCGACCGCTACATCGTCCGCGGTCGCAAGAGAGGGAAGAAGCGGTGAGCAAGTGAGTCGCTCAAGCAAGAAGGGGCCGTGGGTCGAGGAGCGCCTGATGGCGCGTGTCGAATCCCTCAATGCCTCCAACTCCAAGCAGATGCTCAAGACGTGGTCGCGGACCTCGACGATCTTCCCCGAGATGGTCGGTCACACGATCGCTGTTCACGACGGGCGCAAGCACGTGCCGGTCTTCGTGTCGGAGTCGATGGTCGGTCACAAGCTCGGCGAGTTCGCGCCGACCCGGCTGTATCGCGGTCACGCCGGCAGCGGGAAGGTCCGCTGAGTCCGTGGTCACTCCAGCAAACCCACGCACCCTGGGATCGGCCGCTGATCGTTGCGTCGCGGCGTCCTCGGTCGTCGATGTGCCAGAGGCACACCTTCCTCCCTGCGTTCTTGCGACGCGACGCCAGCAACCGCCCCAGGGCACGTGGGCCGACTGGAGGAACCACTGATGGCCGACAAGAAGGATCCCGAGAAGGCCGAGGCGAAGAAGCCCCGCGCTCCGCGTCGCAAGAAGCCGGCTGCGGCGAAGGCCGAGCCGGCGGCTGCCGCGACCTCGGAGGAGGCGACGGCCGTGGTCGACGAGCCGACCGAGGACACCGCCGCCGCTCGCGCCGCAGGTACGCCGCCTGCCTCCACCAAGAAGCCCGCTGCCAAGAAGGCTGCGGCCGCCGGGACCGCCGACGCCGACGCCGACGCCGAGGCCAAGCCCAAGCCGCGTCGCACGCGCCGCGCCCGCTCGCCTGGCGGCTCGCAGGGCACAGGCAAGGCCGAGCCCGAGGCGCCCACTGCGCCCGCCGCCATGCCCAAGCGCCCGGCCCGCGATCCCCACGCCGGGCCACCGATGGTTCGCGCCCACGCCAAGTACGTGCGCACCTCGGCCCGCAAGGCGCGCCTGGTCTGCGACCACATCCGCGGCAAGTCCGTCGACGAGGCGCGCGCGATCCTCGCGCACGCCAGCCGTGACGTCGCCCGCGACTGGTCCAAGCTGCTCGAATCGGCGGTCGCCAACGCCGAGCACAACCACGAACTGCTCGGTGACGATCTGCGCATCCACGCGGTCAAAGCCGACGAGGGGCCGACGCTCAAGCGCTTCCGCCCTCGCGCGATGGGCCGCGCGACGAAGATCCTCAAGCGGACGAGTCACCTCTCGATCACGTTGACGCCAAAGGACGGGGAGTAGACAGATGGGTCAGAAGGTTCACCCCGAGTCCATGCGCGTGGGGTACATCCACGACTGGAAGTCCAACTGGTTCAACGAGAAGCACTTCGCCGACTACCTGGCCGAGGATGTGGCGATTCGCAACCACATCACGGGCAAGCTCGCCCATGCCGGCCTGTCGGACATCACGATCCGCAAGGACGCCAACGAGGTGGAGGTCAACATCCACACCGCGCGGCCCGGCATCGTGATCGGCAAGTCCGGCAGCGAGGTCGACGCCCTACGCCGCGATCTGCACAAGATCACCAAGAAGCAGATCAAGGTGAACATCCTCGAGATCAAGCGCCCCGAGCTCGACGCGAAGCT
>JBBSQG010000137.1:0-7512 GCA_038258125.1 Solirubrobacterales bacterium | reverse complement strand
GCCTAAGCCCGGATCCACCGATCGGGCGGGGTGGTTCCGTCCGGTCCAGATAGAAGAATGACCTCCTGTGCAGGGCTTTTACGGCTGTTCTCGGCAGCCGGGGCCTGCGGCAGGAGGTCACCTTCATGGTGCAGGATGCCAAGCCGGTCGGACTGGACGGCACGCGGGTCTGTTTTGACGATGAGCGGGCGGTTTGCGACGCCGGGGTGATGCTCGTCGCGACGCTTGCGGAGCGCCTCGGGATCGAGGCGCTCGCCCAGGATGGGGTGCGGCTGCGTCGTGACCGGGCGGGCGCGGCGAACGCGGGGCGCAAGGTGATGGCGCTCGTCTACGCGATGGTCTTGGGCGCCGACAGCATCGATGACTGCGACGTGCTGCGCGCGGGCCGCACGGGCCGGCTGCTCGGCGGCTGGGTTGCGGCGCCGTCGACGCTGGGGACGTTCTTGCGGGCGTTTACGTTCGGGCATGTCCGCCAGCTCGACGCGCTGCTGGGCCGCTCTGTCCAGCGGGCGTGGCAGGCCGGCGCCGGGCCGGGTGATGGCCGCCTGGTCGTCGATGTTGACAGCTTCGTCGGCGAGGTCTGCGGCCGCTTGAAGAGCGGCGCCTCCTACGGGTACACCCGGCTGCTGGGCTATCACCCGATCCTCGCGACACGCGCGGACACCAGGGAGGTGCTGCACATCCGGATGCGTAAGGGATCTGCGAACACGCAGAAGGGGATGCTGCGCTTCTGTCAGGAGCTCGCCGCCCGCGTCGACCGCGCCGGCGCGACCGGTGAGAAGCTGCTCAGAGCCGACTCCGGGTTTTGGAACACCAAGGTCTTTGAGTACCTCGAGAAGATCGGCTGGCAGTACTCGATCGGCGTCAGGAACATCCAGAAGGTCAAGACGGCCGTGCAAGCGATCGACGAGAGCGCCTGGCAGCCCATCGCCTACCCCGTCGGCGGTGAGGCGCAGATCGCCGAGACCGTCTACGGCGACCGGCGGCTGATCGTCAGGCGCACCCGCCTCGTTGGCGCGCAGGCCGAGCTGTTCCCCGACTGGCGGCACTTCGCCATGATCACCAACCGCACCGACGCTCTCGCCGTCGTGGAGGCCGAGCACCGCGATCACGCCGTCGTCGAACAGGTCATCGCCGACCTCAAAGACCAAGCGCTCGCGCACTTCCCCTCCGGCGACTACAACGCCAACGCCGCATGGACGGTGCTCGCCGCGCTCGCGCACAACCTGCTCAGATGGACACAACTGCTCGGGCTGCCCGACAGCACCGTTCGCGCGGCCCGCACCCTGCGCCGGCGCCTGCTCGCCGTTCCCGGCCGCCTGACGCGCCACGCCCGCGGCTGGACACTGCACCTCCCCGCCCGCTGGCCCTGGCACGACGACTACACCCGCGCGCTGGACCGCATCCGCGCGCTCCCGACGCTCGCCTGAGCACCCCGGCACGCCCACCGACGACGACGCGATCGACCCCGCCCACCCGGCGCGCGAACCGCTGCCCCCGAACACCCCCAAACGCCTCAACCAACCCCCGACCACCCCGCCGCGAGCACCACAACCGCTACCCGCAGGACTCCAGCGCGGCCACCCGCCGCTCAGACCGCCCGCCACCCCGATTTCAGCACGCCCACCCGCCCGATCGGTGGATCCGGGCTAAGTCCACTCGGTGGACAGCATCGCGGTCGTCCACTTCGGTCCCGGGCGCCTTGGCCTTGGTCTGATAGTCGATGTCCTGCTGGCGACTCGCCAGTATGACGTCTACCTCATCGGCGCTCCCGGACGAGCTGCGACCGAATCCACGCAGTACTGGCTTCGGTTCAGTCCTCAGGGCGAGCCGCGAGAGCGGCGGGTTACGTGGGCGGGTAACCCACGCAAGATCCCCGCCGAGCTGCCCGACCAGCTCGTCACTCGCCTCACCAGTCTGCAGCCGGTGCTCGTGACCGCCGCCTTGGGCGCGTTCAACATTGAACAGGCCCAGCCACGCATCGACGCCGTACTTGGCCTTCGACCTGACGGCTCCGACACCGTTTTGCTCGCTTGCGAGAACGAGCATTCGAGCATCTACGACGATCTGGCGACGGCTCATCCCGGGGTTCACGTGTTGCGATGCGTCGTCGACCGCATCTGCGCCTGGGACGACAATCCGGGCCCACTCGGCGACGGGCGACGCATTCTCACCCATGAGGTCTCGGAGTGGGTCATCCCCCAACGCCTGGGCTGCCGACGGGCACGCGCTCGCGCCGCTGATCGGCCTGCACGGCGCCGACCATGTCGTCTTGCTCGAGGGATCGGAGATCGCGCACAAGCACCGCAAGCTGTGGATTGTCAACGGTCTGCACGTCGTCATGGCGACGATCGCCCGTCGCTGCGGCGTCGACCGGCTCCCCCTCCGCGACGAACCCCTCGATGCGTTTCGGGCGTCCATCAAGCCGCTGATGCTCGCGATCCTCCAAGCAGTCGAAAGCGAGTACGGTCTGGCGACCGACGAGCAGTTCGCCGACGAGCGCGTCCGCGCGTTCTGCGAGGCGCCCGACAGTGCGAGTCGCGTCCTCACAGACCGTTATCTACGCGCGGATCTGCGGCCCTACATGGAGCGGATCAGGTCGCGTGTCGGCGCGGCCGCGATGGTCGCGTACGAGCACGGCATCGACATTGAACCGTTTCTGTGGGCGTTCGCCGAGGTCGCTGACGCGATCCACGAGAGCGACTCGTTTCTCGACGTCACCGAACCCGATCCCGAACGACCCTGGCGCCTGCGTCCGTGCCCAGATCCGCCGCTCATCGACGCGGAGGTCGACGCCGAGGCAGTATCGATCTTCGCGGACGCTCTCGCTGGCTGGGCGCCGACGCCAGCCGCGAGCCTGCTCATCCGTCGGGTCGACTCCTCGCTTGCGACCTGGCGTGAGTAGTAGTCGGTAACCGCTCGCGTTGGCTTGGGTAGCTGCACGGTAGGCGGGCCACCGGCCGAGGAGTTCGATCATGGGCAACGTCGTGAGGATGGACAAGTTTGCGTCAGAGCGAGCGATGAAGCACGTCCTCGCCGCGCGACACGCGCGCGACACCCTCGACACCGCGACGCAGCTCGCCGAAGCTGAGGCCGCATGCCGGCAGTTCGAGCGCGAAGGGGACGACCGCGCTACTGGCGGACTGCTCGAAGCGACCGCGCTTGCGGTCGATGCGTACGGCTCGGTCGATGAACACGAGTTGGCGCTCGAGCGGGCCACGAAGACCCGTGAAGTTTTGCGTGAGCGCGGCGTTGCTCCGCTGGCCCTACGCGTCGCCGAACGTCACGCACGCCGCAGCCGCGAGGTAGGTGGCGACGCCGACGACGTGATGCGCGAGTCGATGGCGAGCTACTTCTCGCTCTTGCGCGGTCCGGGTGATCTCCAGCAACGCGACGTCGAGGCCTTGTCGGCCCTCACGACCGTCCTGAGCTGCGCCCATCGCATCGGGACAAACGACGCATTGCACTTCGCTTCCACAGCCATCGCGCGAGCTGACCGTCTGCTGGAGACCGTCCGTACCTACGACGCTCGCGCGGCCGCGCGTCATGAGCTGTGGGCCGGGTTGTACCTGTCCGGCAGCTACGAGAGCCGCGTGCAGGCCGCGACGCACCTGCAGCGCTACTTGGAGTGGACCAACACCGTGCCAACGCCCCGCAACCAGACGCTGCGACGGTTTGCGGCAGCGGAGCTGACCCTGTGCGCCGGCGATTGGCCGGTGGCACGCGAGCGGTTTCGCGCCGCATTGGCCGCTACCGAGGCCGTGTTGCCACGCAAGCATCGCGCCGCTCGGGCCATCCTCGCGCGCCGTGAACTCGCGTGAGCCGAGCCTCACCTCTCCGCCTGCCCGACTAACAACCAACCCGAGCTCGACGTCAGCGTCGCCCACACCGGCGAGGACGTGGTGGTGGCGCTCGCGCGCGGACTGAGGATCGGCGTGGACGTCGAGCAGATCCTCCCGGTAGTCGACGTCGACCTGTTGGTCTTCGGCATTCTCGAGCGACGAGGCCGCCGCGCTCGCCGCGCTGCCCGACGGCGACGCGCACGACGCCGCACCGCTGCTGTGCGCCGCGCCGCCGGTGCCCCGCACGACCGCGTAGACACGCTCGTCGTGCCGCGTCGTTCCGCGTCGTGCCACGGCCGCCGGCCCGCTGTGCTGTGCTGCGCTGCGACAGGAAGCGTGACCGAGCTGCGGCCTGGGCATACGACGCGAGCGCTGGCCAGATGACTGGAGCCAGGAGTCACCGGTGAGGTTGGACGCACCGGATGCGGATGTCGCACCGGGTGCGTCATCGAGCTCGGTCGCGACTACGCGAGCAGCTCATCGAGCGTGCGGCCGCTGAGGACCGACTGCGGCTGCTCGGCGACGACGTCCGAGCCCGGTCGCGCGTCGTCGTCACGGCGCTTGATCAGCAGCCACTGGGGTTTCCCGCCGCCGCCCCGCGGGGTGCGCTGCAGCGCGAACCCGCCCCGCAGCTTCTCGCCGTGCAGGACGAACACCGCGTGCCCGCGCTCGAGCGCCTCCGGCCAGGCCACGCGACCGCCCTGCTCGTAGCTGCCGCGGTCCCAGACGATCACGCCGCCGGCGCCGAGCGATCCCTCGAAGTCGTTGTGCGCGAGCGAGTGATCCTCGACCTCGATCGCCATCCGCTTCAGCGCCGGATCCAGCGACGGACCCTTGGGAACCGCCCACGAGCGCATCACGCCGTCGACCTCCAGGCGCAGGTCGAAGTGGTGCGCGGTCGCCCGGTGCTCCTGGACGACGAACACGCCCGCGCTCACGCCGCGGATCGCGAACTGCTCGTGGCCCTCGACCTTCGCCCGCGCGGGCTCGACCTCGCGGTCGTCGCCCTCCAGCGGGGCGATCACCTCGATGATCGCCGCGGCGTCGCCCTCGGCGTGCACCCGGACGACCCCGTCGTCGTCGCAGCACACCCAGCCCATGACGCCGAGCGACCGGGCCCGCGCGGCGATCGCCTCGCAGAGGCCGGCGTCGACGCCGTCGCCGTGCACGGTGGCGCGCACCGCCGCGCCGGCCTGCCCGGTCAACGCTCGCCCGCTCGCAGATAGGCGAGCACCGCCAGCACGCGCCGGTGGTCGTCGTTGCTCGCGGGCAGGTCGAGCTTGGCGAAGATGTTGCGCACGTGCTTCTCGATGGCGCCGCCGCTGACGACGAGCGCCCGCGCGACCGCCGCGTTGGAGCGTCCCTCGGCCATCAGCTCGAGCACCTCGCGCTCGCGCGGCGTCAGCTCGTCGAGCGCCGAGTCCGCCTCGCCGCCGGCCTGGCGCGCGCGCATCAGCTCCGCGACCACCTCGCGATCGAGGGCCGTGCCGCCGTCGGCAACCCGCTGGACGGCCTCGATGAACGCGCGCACGTCGCCGACGCGCTCCTTGAGCAGGTAGCCGACGCCCGCCTCGCCGCTCGCCAGCAGCTCCGCCGTGTAGACCGGCTCGACGTACTGGGAGACGACGAGCACGCCGAGCCCCGGATGGCGGCGGCGCGCCTCGATCGCCGCCCGCAGCCCCTCGTCGGTGAATGTCGGCGGCAGCCGCACGTCGACGATCGCGATGTCCGGCTTGTGGCCGGCCACGATCCGCTCCAGCCCCGGCCCGTCCTCGGCCTGCGCGACGACCTCGACGCCGTTCTCGCGCAGCAGCGCGACGATCCCCTCGCGCAGCAGGGCGAGGTCCTCGACGATCACCGCCCGCATGGCAGCTGTGCTCGCACGATCGTCCCGCCGCCGGCCGGGCTGGCAACCGACAGCGTGCCGTCGAGTGCTTCGACGCGGCTGCGCAGACCGGTCAACCCGCTGCCCGCCGGGTCGGCCCCGCCGGGGCCCTCGTCGGCGATCTCCAAGACCAGGTCATCGCCCTCGAGTGTGACGCGCACGTGCGCCGCCGCGCCGCCCGCGTGCTTGGCGACGTTCGTCAGCGCCTCGGCGACGACGAAGTAGGCGGCGGTCTCGACGACCGGCAGCGGCCGGCGGTCGGGGTCGGCCTCGATCGTGACTCCGATCGCCGCGCGCCGCGCGAGCGCCTCGATCGCCGCCGTCAATCCGCGGTCGGCGAGGATCGGCGGGGCGATCCCGCGCGCGAGGTCGCGCAGCTCGCCGATCGCCGCGCCGGCGTCGGCGCGCGCCTCGCGCACGAGCGCGGCGATCTCCGGCTGGTCGGCGAGCCGCTCCTCGGCGCGGCCAAGGCGCATGCTCAGCGCGACGAGCCGCGCCTGCGCGCCGTCGTGCAGGTCGCGCTCGATGCGCCGCAGCTCCGCGGCCTGCACGTCCAGCGCGCCCTGGCGTGTGCGGGTCAGCACGTCGACGCGCTCGACGAGCGCCTGCTCGCGCACCCAGGGCAGGCGCTCGCGGAAGACGAAGATCGCGCGGATGGCGAGCGTCGTGCCCATGCCGAGCATCGGCCAGAACGGCCACAGGTAGCCACCGCCCGAGAGCGCCCACACGACCCAGCAGATCGCGGTGATCAGGCCGCAGAGCTCCAGGCGGACCCGGAACTGCTGTTCGCGATCGCCGCGCGCCTGCAGGGCGCGCAGCACGAGCAGGTGCAGCCCGGCGGCGATCGCCAGCCCGAACCAGACCCAGACCGGCCAGAAGTAGCCGCCGCCGGTGGCGATCCAGATGATCGCCATGACGGCTGCGATCAGCAGCGAGAACGCGACGTGCAACTCGAACGCGGGCGCCAGCGCCGGGGGCTTCGAGGGCGCGTCCAAGGCGGCGGCCGGGGCCGCGCCGGCGCCGGTGCCCTGTCCCGCGCCCAGCCCGGTGCCGGTCTCCCCGGCGGTCGCCGCCCGCGATGCCCGCCCGCGCAACATCGCGCCCATCGCCGCGAGCTCCACGACGGTCAGGCCGCGCACGATCGACCCGCAGATCGGCACGAGCAGCAGGCCGATCCCGGCCACGCCGAGCGCGGTCGCCAGCGTGTCGATCGACACGATCCCGTAGTCCGCCCCGCCGGGAATCGACCAGTAGTACAGCGGCAGTGTGATCAGCCCGAGCACCCCGATCCACAGTCCGATCGCGACCGACGCGATCACCGGGCCGACGTAGCCCCACAGCGCCGCCCAGGCGAAGTCGCGCCAGATCGCCGCCTCGCCCATGAGGTCGTGCAGGTGCGTGGTCCAGCGCCGCGGCGGGCCGGCGGGCGTCGGACGGTAGCGCTCGGAGATCGGCTCGCCCAGCACGATCGCCGCCCGCCGCCGCTCGACGCGCGCAAGCCACTGCAATGCCAGCAGCGTGCCGAGCGAGACGATCAGCCCGACGTACGTGATCGCCAGCGACATGCTCACCATGACGCCGACGTTCCACAGCACGAGGGCGACGATGCCGGTCAGCAGCCCGGCGGCCTGAAAGACGAGGTCACGGCCCCAGCGCGGGAGGGTGTGGGACAAGAATGTGGACACGCCCAGCAGGATCGTGCCACGCGCGCGCCGCCGCCATGATGCCTGTCGGTGTCCCGGGGTGGGGCAGACCCCCGCCGCGCGCCGACCCAAGCCCGCGGTC
>JBBSQG010000136.1:0-7644 GCA_038258125.1 Solirubrobacterales bacterium | reverse complement strand
TTCCCGAAACCCAGCCCACCACACCCGACTTATGCGACAGCCTGCATACGCCCCCACTGCGCCATTGACCGCGTGGGGCGGCAGCGACACCCGCACTTGGCTACGGCAGCTCGTCGGCGCGGTCCGAGATCAGCGACGCGAGCGCCAGCGCGGAGGTCGCGGCGGGGGAGGGTGCGTTGCGGACGTGGATGGCGTGCGGCGTCGCCGAGAGCAGGAAGTCGTCGACGAGCCGGCCGTCGCGGGCAACGGCCTGGGCGCGGACGCCGGCGAAGGCGGGCTCCAGGTCGGCGGCGGTGATGGCCGGGACGTAGCGACCGGCCGCGGCGGCGAACGCGCGGCGGCTCGTGGCGAGGTGCAGCTCGCTCGCGCCCGTGCGCCACCAGCGGCGCAGCATCCGCCAGCTGCCCGGCCAGGCGAGCGTGTCCCGCACGTCCGCGGCGCGCACCGTGCCCAGCCGGTAGGCATCGCGGGCGCCGGCGAGCAGCGCCGACGGGCCGAGCAGCACGTCGCCGCCGACCGTGCGCGTCAGATGGACGCCGAGAAACGGCAGCCGCGGGTCGGGCACCGGGTAGATCAGGCCGCGCACGAGCTCGCGCCGGGACGGCGCCAGGCGCAGGTAGGCGCCGCGGAAGGGGACGATCCGCGGGTCGGGATCGGCGCCAGCGAGGCCGGCGAGGCGGTCGGCCCACAGGCCGGCGCAGAAGACGGCGCGGCGCGCCCTGATCTGCTCGCCGGCGGCCGCACGCAGCCGGATCTCGCTGGCGCTGCTCGTCACGCCCTTGACCTCCCAGCCGCAGCGCAGCTCGCCGCCCGCCGCCCGCACGTCGGCCGCCAGCGCCGCGCAGACCGCGGCAAAGTCGACGACGCCGGTACCGGGCACGTGCAGGGCGGCGATCCCGGTCGCGTGCGGCTCGACCTCGCGCAGGCCGCTCGCATCCAGGCGCCGCATGCCGGGCACGCCGTTGGCGCGAGCCCGCCGCTGGAGCTCGTCGAGCGCCGGCAGCTCGCCGTGACGCAGTGCGACGATCAGCTTGCCCGGCCGCTGCACGACGATCCCGCGCGACTCGCAATAGGCGACCATCCGCGCGGCGCCCTCGACGCACAAGCGCGCCTTCAGCGACCCGGGCGCGTAGTACACCCCGGCGTGGACGACGCCGCTGTTGTGCCCGCTCTGATGCGCGGCGATCACCGCCTCGCGCTCGAGCACGACGACGCGCTGCGCTGGATGGCGCGAGAGCAGCTCCCGGGCGACGGCCAGCCCGACGATCCCGGCGCCGACGACGATCGTGTCGCAGTGGTCAGCGGCCATGGCTGACGAAAGTGTCCCGCAAATAGCGCGATCGAGCGCCCCGGGGAGGGGTGAAGTCTGCTTGCTGGCAGCCTCCTACTGGGATGGCCTTGGTTTCGTCCGGCATTTGCGGGCTGGCCAATCCCAAAAACCCCATACGAGCGGGAACCGCCCGCCGCGACCCCTTGAGCGTGCCGCTGACGCATGCTGTGATGACCCTGAGTTCGGGTGTTCGACGAAGGGATGTTGGGGTCGCATGGGCAAGACGCGCACGACGAAGCAGCCGGCATGTGAGGACTGCTTCTTTCGCCGCAACCTCCTCTGCGCGTTGCAGGTCGACGAGGCCTGCCCGACGTTCCGGCCCGACAGCCCCGACGGGCTGCGCCCGCCCCAGCAGCTGCGCTTCGCCTTCCGCCAGGAGCGCCGAACACAGGCCGCGTGGGCGTTTCCCAGCGCGCAGGAGCAGGCCACGCTGCACGCGCACTGATGTCGCGTTCATGACAGAAACGGCTGCGCCCGTCTGGACCCAGATAGCCGGAGGTCCATAGAGTCACGCCCGTGCGGATCACGGTGCTGGGCAAGTCGCCTGCATGGCAGGACGCCGACGGAGCGTGCAGCGGCTACCTCGTGCAGGACGCCGACACCAACCTGCTGGTCGACTGCGGCAGCGGGGTGTTCTCCAAGCTGCGTGGCGTCGTGGACTACGCCGACGTCGATGCGATCGTCATATCGCACCTGCACGCCGACCACCTGCTCGACCTGATCCCGTTCGGCACCGCGCTGACGTTCTCCCCCCGCGAGCACGACGCGTCGGTGCGCCCGCGCCTGATCGTCGCGCCGGGCGGCATCGAGGTCGTGGGCGCGATCACCGCCGCCATCGGCCAGGCGGGCCTGCTCGACGGCGCGTTCGCGATCTGCGAATACGATCCCGCCGAGACGGTCACGGTCGGCCCGCTGAGGATCCGGTTTCAGCCAGTGCCGCACTACATCCAGGCCCATGCCGTCGAGGTCTGCGGGACATCCGGCGGGCGGTTCAGCTTCGGCGCCGACCACCGTCCGACCGACGTGCTGAACCACTTCGCACGCGCGACCGATCTGCTGTTCCTCGAGGCGACGCTCCGCAGGCCGGAGCCGGCCGGCCCCCGCGGCCACATGACCCCCGCCGAGGCCGGCGCGGTCGCGGCGGCGTGCGACGCCCAGCGCCTCGTGCTCACCCACATCTCCGACGAGCTCGATCCCGCGTGGGCGACGGCGGAGGCCCGGCGCGCCTACGACGGGCCAGTCGAGGTCGCCCGCCAGGGCGCGGTCTACGAGGTGTGAGTCGCCGGGTGGTCGGACGCCCAGTGGATACGCTGCGCGGTCATGGCCCGTGAGCGCGATCTGTTCGCGAACTTCGAGCGCATGCGGCGCGAGATGGACGAGTTGTTCGGCGACGTCTTCGGCAGCGTCGGGCTCACCTCGCGCCGCACCGGCTTCAGTCCCGCCGTCGACGTCTTCTACGCCGACGACCCGCCGCGCGCGATCGTCCACGCCGAGCTGGCGGGCATCGACGCCGGCGATCTCGGCCTGGAGATCCAGGGCCGCGAGCTGACGCTCACCGGCCATCGTCGCGAGTCCGACGCCGAGGGTCGCGTCTATCAGCAGCTGGAGATCGAGCACGGCCCCTTCCGGCGGACGATCGAGCTGGGCGCCGAGGTCGTCGCCGAGCAGGCGCGGGCGACGTACCAGGACGGCATCCTGCGCGTCGAGCTGCCACTGGCCGATCCGGAGTCGCACACGCGCAGCGTGCCGATCGAGCGCGGCGGCTCCCAAGACATCGTCGAGGAGCCATGATCGACATCGTCAGCGACGGCAATGTCGCGCGCGACGTCGAGGTCGGCGTCGGCCAGCCGCTGCCCGACACGCTGCCGGTCCTGCCGCTGCGCGAGACGGTTCCGTTCCCCGAGACGCTGACGCCGCTGGCGATCGGCCAGGATCGCTCGGTACAGCTCGTCAACGACGTGCTGGCCGGCAACCGGATGCTCGTCATGGTGGCCAGCCGCCAGCCCGAGCTCGAGGAGCCCGGCCCGGGCGAGCTCTACGACGTCGGTGTCGTCGGCGTCATCGCGCGCATGCTCAAGGTGCCCGACGGGACGCTGCGCGTGCTCGTCCAGGGCGGCCGGCGCGTGCAGATCGATCGCTGGCGCACCGACGAGCAGCCCTACCTCGTCGCCGAGATCTCCGAGCGCCCGGACGTCATCGAGGAGTCGCCCGAGCTGACGGCGCTGATGCGCAACGTCCAGCAGACGTTCTCCCAGATCGTCGAGGCGGTGCCCTACCTTCCCGAGGAGCTGCAGATCGCGGTCGCCAACGTCGAGGAGCCGGGCGCGCTGAGTCACATCATCTCCGGCTCGCTGCGGTTGCCGACCGATGACAAGCAGGCGCTGCTGGAGGAGGCGAACGTCGCCAAGCGCCTACGCGGCCTGACCGAGGCGCTCGCGCGCGAGCTGGAGGTCATCTCGATCGGCTCGGAGATCCAGAACCAGGTCCAGTCCGACATGGACCGCACGCAGCGCGAGTTCATCCTGCGCCAGCAGCTCAAGGCAATCCAGGAGGAGCTCGGCGAGTTCGACGAGTCCGCCGCCGAGGCCAACGAGCTGCGCGAGCAGCTCGCTGCGATCGACCTGCCCGCGGACGCGCGCAAGCAGGCCGACCGCGAGCTCGGGCGGTTGGAGAACCTGCCGCCGGCGGCCGCCGAGCACGGCGTCATCCGCACCTACCTGGAGTGGATCGCGTCGCTGCCGTGGGACACGTCGACGACCGACAACCTCGACCTGACGCACGCGCGCGGCGTGCTCGACGAGGACCACTACGGCCTAGAGCCCGTCAAGGAGCGGATCCTCGAGTTCCTCGCCGTGCGTCGCCTGAATCCGGATGCCCGCGGCTCGATCCTCTGCTTCGTCGGCCCGCCTGGCGTCGGCAAGACCTCGCTGGGCAAGTCGATCGCCCGCGCGCTCGGGCGCGAGTTCGAGCGCATCAGCGCCGGCGGCGTGCGCGACGAGGCCGAGGTCCGCGGTCACCGCCGCACGTACGTCGGCGCGATGCCCGGAACTATCATCCGCGCGCTGCGCGACGCGCACTCCAACAACCCGCTGTTCATGATCGACGAGATCGACAAGATGGGCTCGGACTTCCGTGGCGGGGCGGGCGGGATCGAGTCCGCGATGCTCGAGCTGCTCGACCCCGAGCAGAACCAGAACTTCCGCGACCACTACCTCGACCTGCCCTTCGATCTGTCGCGCGCGATGTTCATCACGACGGCGAACACCCTGGACACCGTGCCCGGCCCGCTGCGCGATCGCATGGAGACGATCGAGATCGCCGGCTACACGCAGGACGAGAAGCTGCAGATCGCCAAGCGCTACCTCGTCGGGCGCCAGGCCGATCGAAACGGCCTCAAGCGCGGCCAGCTGCGGATCACCGACGCCGCGCTGCGCGCCGTCATCGCCGACTACACGCGCGAGGCGGGCGTGCGCGAGCTCGAGCGCCAGATCGGCGCGATCGCCCGCAAGGTCGCGCGCGGCGTCGCCGAGGGCGCGACGCCGAAGGGCTCGATCGGCGGGGCGCGGGCGCGCGAGCTGCTCGGCCGCCAGCGCTACTTCATCGAGGCCAAGCGCCGTACACGCGTGCCCGGCGTCGCGACCGGGCTGGCCTGGACGCCGGCCGGCGGCGACGTGCTGTTCATCGAGGCACAGGCGTTCGCGGGCGAGGGCAAGCTGCAGATCACCGGCCAGCTCGGCGACGTCATGAAGGAGTCCGCGGCGGCGGCGCTGTCCTACGTGCGCGGGCACATCGCCGAGCTCGCCCCGAACCTCGCGTCGGACTGGTTTGGCACGCACGACATCCACATCCACGTGCCGGCCGGCGCGATCCCCAAGGACGGGCCGAGCGCCGGCATCACGATGGCCACAGCGCTGCTGTCGCTGCTGACCGGCCGCCACGTGCGCGACGACCTCGCGATGACGGGCGAGATGACGCTCACCGGCCAGGTGCTGCCGATCGGCGGGCTGAAGGACAAGGCGCTCGCCGCGCAGCGCAACGGCATCACGACGGTGATCGCGCCCGAGCGCAACGAGCCCGATACCGAGGAGATCCCCGAGCACCTGCGGGCCAAGCTCAAGTTCTGCTTCGTCGGCGAGATCAACGCGGTCTTCGAGGCGGCGCTGGAGCCGGTCGACGCGGGTGGGCGCAACGGAACCCGGGTATATGCTCGTCCAACGCCCCAACAGCAACCCGAGGTGAACTAGATGGCAGCGAAGGACAAGGCCGCGAAGGCCGCCGCAGCCGCCCAATCGGCGAAGGAGAACCCGTATCTGCAGCGGGTCATCCAGGATGACGAGCTGCGCGACAACATGGTCGTGGCGTTCGAGGCCGCGCGCAACGCATACGGGCGCTTGAACAAGGGCAAGGCTCCGGCGAAGAACCTGGTCGAGGACAAGAAGCTGCACGCCGAGCTCAAGCGCTCCGCGGACGCGCTGCGGGATGCCTCCTCGGCACTGCGTGACGCGCCGAAGAAGGCGACGCCGTCCAAGCAGAAGCGCAAGGGCGGGATCGGCAAGCTCCTGCTCCTCGCGATCGTCGGCGGCGTCGTCGCCGTGGCCGTCAGCGAGGGCCTGCGCAACAAGGTGCTCGACGCGCTGTTCGGCGCCGAGGAGGAGTTCGACTACAGCTCCAACACGGCACCGGTCGCGCCGGCCGAGGCGGCGCCGGCCAGCTGACCGCCGACCGCGACGGACCGCAGCACCGGAGGCGCCCGCGGGGCGCCTTCGTCGTGGTCGGGGGCGATCGGCGATCTGCGGTGCGCTGCCTGGCCAGCCAGCCAGCCAGCTACAGTCCTGAACGGTGATGGCTTGATGGGAGCGGCCAGTACGAGCGAGCGTCAGCTCGCCGGTGACAAGGCGGCGCGGATCGTCGACGCGATGCGCGCCTCGGTCGCCGAGCGCGGCACGGCGGGCTCGACGTTTGACCAGGTCGCGCGCGCGGCGGGCGTCTCGCGCGGCCTGCTGCACTACTACTTCGGCACGAAGGAGCGGCTGCTGATCGAGGTTGTGCGGCGCGACTGCGACGTGCGCAAGGCGACGATGAGCGCGGCCCTCGCGCAGGCCCGCAGCGCCGACGACGTGATCGCCGTGCTCGTCGCGAGCCTGGACGACGTCGTGCGCAATGACCCCGGCTTCGTGACGCTGATCTTCGAGCTCTTCGTCCTGTCGCGCCACCACGAGGACGTCGCGGCCGAGTTCAGCGAGCTGCTGAGCCGCCTGCGCGAGCAGGTCGCCGACGTGCTGCGCGACAAGCAGGACGAGGGCGTGCTGCGCCTCAGCGCCGAGCCCGAGGCGGTCGTCGACGTCATCTTCTCGCTCGGCGACGGGATGATGCTGCGGATGCTCGCCGAGCCCGAGCGCGACTTCGGTCCGGCGATCGCCGCCGGTTTGCAATGCGTGCGCGGGCTGCTGCATGACGCGTAGCGAGGCCACCGTGCAGGCCGTCCTGCCGGCGCTCGTCAAGTAGTTCACCGGCAACCTCGTCTGGGCGTGGTTCCACCCGCCCCAGCGAGGCGTTAGCGTGACGCGCGCACCGAGGCTTCACCCTCGGTGTCGCGCCCCCGGCCCGCTTCTAACGGGCGCGGGGGTATTTTTGGGGCCGGCGCAGTGCGACGGCTTCGCGCGCAGCCAGGACCTGGCTGGCCAGCCAGCCAGGTTTGTGACATGATCGCCCCTCATGCAGGCGCTTATGCTCTCGCTCGACGGGCTTCTCCGCCGCCACCGGCGATTCGTGCTGATCGCGTGGGCGGTTGTGTTCATCGCCGCCCTGCCGTTTGCCGCTCGCCAGTCCGACAACCTCACCGGCGGCGGCTTCGCGGTCCCCGGCTCGCAGTCCGACGCCGCCCAGAACGCGCTCGAGCGCGACTTCGACGCCGCCCAGCGAGCCAAGCTCGGCGCCGTCCTGATCGCCAGGCCCGACGCCACCCGCGCCGACCAGCGCGCCGCCCTCGAGCGGCTGCGCACCGCCGCGAGACGCGTCGATCACGTCGCGCTCGCGCCGGGCGCGCTCGCCGGCGCACGGCGCACCGCGCCCGGCCGGACGGCGATCGTCTCGTTGCGCGTCGACGTCAACGACTGGAAAGCGATCGACGTCGCCGCCGACCTGCGCAAGGAGCTCGGGATCGGCACGCCGCTGGGCTCCGGGGGCGCGGTCACGACGCACCTCATCGGCCAGGGCGCGCTGTGGGCGGGCCTGCAGGACGTCTCCAAGGAGGACCTCGCGACCGCCGAGAGTGTCGGCTTCCCGATCGTCGCCCTGATCTTGCTGACGGTGTT
>JBBSQG010000135.1:0-7649 GCA_038258125.1 Solirubrobacterales bacterium | reverse complement strand
GGCTGGAGCTCAAGGGCGCCGACACGCTGAACTACGTGATCGAGCAGCACGCCCGCCTGGCGACGCTGCTCGGGATCGTCGCCGTCGCGCTGTGGGCGTTGGCACGCCGTCGCGGCGTATCCAGTGACGACCGGCGGCCGCTCACGGTCCTCTGCATCCTGCTTGCCGCGCAGGGCGTGATCGGCGGCGTGCAGTACGGGCTCGAGCTGCCCGCCGAGATCGTCTGGGTGCACGCGTCGCTCGCCGCGGCGACCTGGCTGGCGATCGTCTGGACGGCCGTCGCGGCGCTGCAGCCGGACGCCCGCCCGGCGCCCGCGACCGGTGGGAGCGGCGAAGCCGCTGCGGCGCGCTGAGGCTGCGCCGGGCCGGCCCGCGTGCTCTCCCGCCGCCGCCTGCTCGTCGCGCTGATCGCGCGCGAGTGGGTGGTCGCTGGTCGCCGCGCTGACCGCCGTCGCGCTGGCTGTGCTCGTGATCGCGGTGGCGCCGCGCGGGCTGCCCGGACCGCAGCTCGCCGAGGCCACGCCGCCCGCGGCGCGGCGGCTCGATGCGGAGGGCGCTCGCTCGCGGCTGCCGGGGCGGGTCCTCGCGACGGGGGATCACGCGCACGGCCTCGGGCTGATGGCGCGCCGCCGATTGACAGCCGTCGGCGACCCAGCGACCATCGCGCGCTTGTCGCCGAGCTCGTTCCGCCGCCGCGCTGAGCGATGCGTCAGCTCAGCGCCGGGGCGAGCGCCGCGAGCACGGTGAGCGCGGCGACAAGCGTGACAGCGCTGACGAGCGCGAGTCCCAGCAGGCTGCGTCCGCGCCGGCGCGACCATCGCCGGTCACGACGCGACACGGTGCTCGCGTAGATCTGCCGCGGTTGCACACAGCGATCTTCGTACATGCATCGGATGTCACTTGGTTGGGCGCGGGAAGACAACCCGGAACCGGGAAGTTGCCGCATCCTCCGCGAGGAACATCTCCCGGCCCGCGGCGCATCGCGCACCGTCGCCGTGGCGCGGTCCAGATCAACGTGGACGGGCGCTCGATCGACCGCAAGGAGGCCTGCGATGCCGAGGTGCGCCGCTACCGGCTGGACCCGGCCGGTGGAGCGAATGCAGCCACCCCGTGGACGCGGCATCGCCTCCGATATCCGGCCAGAGCCGCCCTGGAGGGTGATGGCGTACCGTCAGACGGGCGGATGAGCAACCCATGAGAACAATCTCGCTGCCGCAACACACCCAACCGTCTGGGGTTGACAGACCTATGCGTACAAAGATCCTCCTCTCGCTCCTCGCCGTCCTCGTGCTCGTGCCGGCCTCGCCCGCGTCGGCCCGCAGCTCGATCCGTGTCGGCGTCGCCGACCAGAGCCCGGCGATGTTCGACTCCCCCTTCTTCAAGCAGCTGAAGATCAAGCGCACGCGCTACTTCGTGCCGGCTGACGTCATGCAGAACCCCGTCGAGCTTGCCAAGGCGACCGCGTTCGTCATGGCCGCGCGCACGGCGAAGGTCTCGACGCTGCTGCACATCTCGACGGCCGACCTGCGCTCCAAGAAGGGCAAGCGCGTCTCGACGAAGACCTACCGCCGCAACGTCGAGAAGTTCGTCAAGTACTTCCGCAAGCTCGGCGTGCGCGACTTCGGCGCCTGGAACGAGGTCAACCACAAGACGCAGGAGACCTGGAACCACATCGGCAACGCGGTCTCCTACTACAAGAGCATGTACCGCGCGGTGAAGCGGCGCTGCCGCTCGTGTGGGGTCGTCGGCCTGGACATCCTCGACCAGGCCGGCTCGGATCGCTACATCCGCTCGTTCTACAAGCGGCTCAGCAAGACCTGGCGCAAGCGCCTGACGATCGTCGGCATCCACAACTACTCAGACGTCAACCGCAGCCGCTCGAAGGGGACCAAGAAGATCATCGACACGGTCCGCCGCTACAACAAGCGCACGAAGTTCTGGTTCACCGAGACCGGCGCGCTGGCGAGCTTCGGCAAGTCCTTCCGCTACAGCGAGCGCCGTCAGGCCTCGCGGATCAAGAACATGTTCACCTACGCCAGCCGCTATCGCACGCGCGGCGTCCAGCGCGTGTACTCCTACAACTTCCACGGCATCGAGACGAGCTCCGCGTGCGGCTCGCGCTGCCGGTTCGACGCCGGTCTGGTCCGCCAGGACGGCACGGCACGGCCGGTCTTCTTCACCTTCAAGAAGAAGCTCGCCAGCTACTCGCGCTGACGCGTCGCGGCGGGGCGGATCACAGACCCGGCGGATGGCGGGCGACGAAGCCGCCGCCGGGGCGCATGTCCGACTGCCAGCGCGAGCCGGTCTTGCGGTTGCCGCTCGTGTCGAAGCGCACACCGGCGACGACCATGTAGACGTGGCCGGCGTTGGCGTAGATCGTGATCCACTTGCCCTTGCCCGACGCACCCCAGCCCATCAGCGCGCCCGAGGTCTGCGGACCGCGCAGCAGGCCCGCATTGGCGAGCGCGAAGGACACCGACCCCGAGCAGTCATAGCCGTGGTCGAGCCACTTGCCGTGCCCGCCGCCCCACAGGTACGGCGTGCGCGCAATCTGGTTTCCGGCCTCGATGATCGCACGTACCTCCTCGGGCGATTCGATCGGCGGCAGCGCGATCCCGTTCTTCAGGACGTCGGCGCTGGAGATCGCGGCGTCGTCGGTTGGCCCGTTGGAGCGGCGCAGCTTGGGCAGCGGCGCGGAGGCGCTCTTGGACTGCGCCTTGGGCGCGTCGGCGGCGTCCGCGGTCGGCAGGCCGGCGTAGGCGCCGCTCTCGCCGGCGACCGGCTCGATCGCCTTGGCATTCGGATTGCGCGTCGGCAGCGGACCGATGCCCGGATCCGACGCGCTGGCGCTGCTCGAGCCGTCCGCGCCACCGCACGCCGACAGCGCGGACGCCGCGGCCACCACCACGAGCACGAACCCGACAATCCAGCTGCGACGCCTCAGCACCTTGCGCAGTATGCCGATCGGCGCACGGCGGCGATCCATGTTTGGCCGCTGGCCGCTGGCCGGCCCCGAGCATCAGCTCGCGACGTCTGAGCTTCCTAGGTGGCGGCTTCGGGCCCACGGCTGACCGCTGCGCGCGCGCCGCCGGCCTCGCGCTGGGCGCGAAAGCCGCGCAGGCGCAGCGAGTTGGCGACGACGAAGACGCTCGAGGCGGCCATCGCGGCGCCGGCGATCATCGGGTTCAGCAGCCCGGCGGCGGCCAGCGGCAGCGCCGCGACGTTGTAGGCGAAGGCCCAGAAGAGGTTGCCCTTGATCGTGCGCAGCGTGCGGCGCGACAGGCGCAGGGCGTCGGCGGCGAGCCGCAGGTCACCGGACACCAGGGTGATGTCGGAGGCCTCGATCGCGACATCGGTGCCGGTCCCGATCGCCATTCCGAGGTCCGCCTGAGCGAGCGCGGGGGCGTCGTTGACGCCGTCGCCGACCATCGCGACGACGTGGCCCTCCGCCTGCAGGCGCGTGATGACGTCGGCCTTGCCCGCCGGCAGCACCTCGGCGATGACGTCGTCGACGCCGATCCGCGCGGCCACGGCGCGCGCCGTCGGCGCGTTGTCGCCGGTCAGCAGGATCGTGTGCAGGCCGAGCGCGTGCAGTTGCGCGATGGCTTCGCGCGAGCACGGCTTGATCTGGTCGGCGACGACGAACAGCGCCTGCGCCGCGCCATCCCAGCTCGCCGCGATCGCGGTGCGTCCCTCGGCCTCGGCGGCGACGCGCGCGCGCTCGAGCTCGGGCGGCAGGGCGAGTCCCGGGTCGGCGCTCGTCAGCAGCGCGGGCCGCCCGGCGATGATCGCCCGGCCCGCCACCGTTCCCTGGACGCCCATGCCGGGTCGGCTGGCGAAGTCCTCGACGCTGCCGGGCTCGGACTCCAGCGCCCGCGCGGCCTGCGCGATCGCGCGCCCGATCGGGTGCTCGGAGCCGTTTTGCAGCGTGCCGACGAGCCACAGCGCCTGCGCCTCGCTGACGCCCTCGGCGACGTTGACGCTGTCGAGCGTCATCCGCCCGGTCGTCGCGGTGCCGGTCTTGTCGATGACGATCGTGTCGACGCGGCGCGTGGACTCGAGGATCTCCGGCCCGCGGATCAGCACGCCGAGCTGCGCGCCGCGCCCGGTGCCGACGAGCAGCGCGGTCGGCGTCGCGAGGCCGAGCGCGCAGGGGCAGGCGATGATCAGCACCGCGACCGCGGCCGCGAAGCCCAGGCCCGTGTCGCCGGCGCCGATCCAGAAGCCGAGCGTCGCGGTGGCGATCACGAGGACGATCGGCACGAAGATCGCCGCGACGCGGTCGGCCAGCCGCTGGACGGGCGCCTTGCCGCTCTGAGCATCGGTCACGAGACGGCCGATCTGGGCGAGCGCCGTGTCGGCGCCGACGCGCGTCGCGCGGACGATGAGATGGCCGCCGCCGACGTTCACCGTCGCGCCGGTGACCGGCTCCCCAGGGTGCACGTCGACCGGCACGCTCTCGCCGGTCAGCAGCGAGCGGTCGATCTGCGAGAGGCCCGTGAAGACGACCCCGTCGGTCGCCACCTTCTCGCCGGGCCGCACGATGAAGCGATGGTCGACCTTCAGCTCGCCGATCGGGATCTGCTGCTCGACGCCGTCGGCATCGAGGATCGAGACCTCCTTGGCGCCGAGCTGCAGCAGCTCGTGCAGGGCGGCGCCCGCGCTGCGCTTGGCGCGCGCCTCGAACCAGCGCCCGGCGAGCAGGAACGTCACGACGACGCCGACCGCCTCGAAGTAGATCCCGCCGGCGTGCCCCCCGCGCTCGGGGAGCAGCTGGAGCGGATGGCGCAGCCCGGCGTCGCCCTCGCCGAGGAACAGCATCGAGATGACCGACCACGACCACGCGGCGATCGTGCCGAGCGAGATCAGCGTGTCCATCGTCGCCGTGCCGTGGCGCAGGTTCATCCAGGCGGCGCGGTGGAAGGGATATCCCGCCCAGACGAGCACGGGCGTGGCGAGCTGCAGCGAGATCCACTGCCAGTTGTCGAACTGCAGCGCGGGGACCATCCCGAGCGCGAGCAGCGGAACGGTGGCGATCGCGGCGAAGATCAGCCGGCTGCGCAGTGCGTCGACGGGATCGGGCAGCGCGCGGGCGTCGTCGTCGCCGGCGCCGCTGGCCGGCAGGATCGCTTCGTAGCCGGCCCGCCTGACGGCCTCGACGATGTCGTTCGCGGTCGTCGCGGTGCGCGGCGCGATGTCGACTGTGGCCCGCTCGGTGGCGTAGTTGACCGTCGCCGCGACGCCGTCGAGGCGGTTGAGGCGCTTCTCGACGCGAGCCGCGCACGACGCGCAGGTCATGCCGCTGATCGGCAGCTCGATGCGCTCGCTCGCGGGCGCGGGGGGCGGGGTGGGGACGGGGCTCGGCATCATCCGGCCACCGCCGCGACTCGCCCGCCCGCGCTCATGAGACGAGCGTGTAGCCTGCCTCGTCGATGGCCTTGGCGATCGCGCCGTCCTCGAAGCTCTCGCCCGCGACGGTCACGCGCCCGCTGTCGAGATCGACGTCGACGCCCTTGACGCCCTCGACCTGCAGGACTTCCTCGATGACGGACTTGCTGCAGTGTCCGCACGTCATGCCTTCTACGGTGTAGTTGCGAGTTGGAAGCATCGGCTCTCTCGTCGGAATACGGGACGGGGGTATCTGGCACCCTTGACGCTAGCATACCCCCACGGGGTACTGCTACGCTTCGGCGCGTGACCGAACGTGGCTATACCGCCAGCAAGGACCAGCTCCTCGCCCGCCTTCGCCGCATCGAGGGCCAGGTGCGCGGCATCGAGCGGATGGTCGTCGAGGACCGCTACTGCATCGACGTCCTGACCCAGATCTCGGCCGCCCAGGCCGCACTGGAGAAGGTCGCGCTCGGCCTGCTCGACGAGCACGCGCGCTCCTGCGTGCTGGGCAGCGAGGGCGAGCTGCAGGCCGACCGCACCGACGAGCTGATGGCCGCCGTCGGCCGGCTCGTCAAGCGCGGTTGAAGCTCATCCCGGCAGGCGACCTCGAAGACACGCGGTTTCGCGCACGACGATGAAGGATTTGGCTCCTCTGGCGAGCCAAATCCTTCATCCGCTACCCCGCCGTGGCTCTTCGCTTGCGTTCCAAGATCCCCGCCAGCCCCGCCCCGACGAGCATCGCCAGCGCCACGATGTACAGGCCGAGCAGCACGATCGCCAGCAGCAGGAACACCTGCACGGCGGCGAAGCCGGCGGCTGCGTTGACGTAGACGCCGACGATCGCCGGCACGGCCTGGACCGCGATCCCCGCGGGCACGCCGCCCATCAGCGCCGAGCGCCACCTGATCCGGCCCAGCGGCGCGAGGTGGTAGATCGCGGCGAACACGAGGATCGAGCCGAGCGTGTTGAAGACGAGGATCGCCGGGCCGGGGAGCCCCGAGCCGGCACGCAGCTTGTAGCTGAAGTCCGACACGACCGAGATGCTCAACGACGCGAGGATCACCGCGACCGCGACGAGCCCGCCGAGCAGGATGTTGCGCAGCCGCCCGAGCACGATGTTGTGGCGCGGTCCGCAGGTGATCCGCGCCAGACAGCGCTCGATGACGCCGATCGCGCCCGACGTCGTCCACAGCATCGCGAGGATCGCCAGGCCGAGCAGCAGCGGCGAGTCGTCGCGCGCGCCGAGCACGAGCCGGCGGATGTCGTCGTGCAGCGTCTCGGGCAGGAAGCGGTTGAGCTGGTCGATCACCTGCAGCGCCGACAGGACGTCCTCCAGCAGCAGTGCCTCCAGCGCCGCCAGGCCGAGCGCGAACGGGGCCAGCGACAGCACGAGGTAGTACGTCAGCGCCGGGACGTCGTCGGCGATCCCCTCCCCCCAGTAGAACGCGAATACCCGGGAGAGAATGCGACGCATGGCCGCAACAGTGACCGATCGCGCGGCCGCTGCGCGTTGTGGCCGCAACCGCCCGGGTGGCGCGACGGACGCGTGCGCCGGGCGGTCGCGCTACGCGGCGGGGACGCCGCCCGAGCGCACGCGTAGCGCGAGCGACAGCTCGAAGCGCGCTTCGGGATCGTCGAGCGCGCCGCCGAGCGCCTCGCGCAGCTGGTTGAGGCGATAGCGCACCGTCTGCGGATGGACGTCGAGCATGCGCGCCGTCTCGTCGATCCGGCCCTGGCAGTCCAGCCACGCGCTGAGCGTGGCCGTCAGGCGCGCGCGGACAGCGGGGCGCAGCTCGGCGAGCGCCGCCAGCCGGGCCTGGGCGAACTCGGACGCCAGCACCGCATCGGCCTGCAGGACGAGCTCGGCCGCGTGCTCCTCGGCGACGACGAGCCCCTCGCCGGGCAGCAGCCCGGCGGCGCGCATGTCCAGCGCCCGCCGCGCGCGCTCGGCGCTGCGCGGGCCGCCGGCGAGCGCCACGGTCGGGCCGAGCGCCGCCGGCAGCCCGGCGACGGCGGCCTCGAGCTGCGTGCGGCGCGCGGGGGCGCTGGGATCGGCGACGAACGCCAGCACGCGCGGTGCGCGGCGGTCGGCGAGCAGGCCCTGGGGGCTCTCCAGCGGCGCGGCGACCGCGCCCGGGCCGAGGCGGCGGGCCCGCCGCGCGGCCTCGGTCCCCACGGCGACCCGCGCCGCGAGCGCTGCCGGCGGGCGCCCCCCGGCTTGCCCGGGCGCGGCGCGGGCGTCCGCCGGCGTGGGCGGG
>JBBSQG010000134.1:0-7701 GCA_038258125.1 Solirubrobacterales bacterium | reverse complement strand
CAGAGGTCGTTGCCCTCGCGCGAGCGCTCACCGACGCCGCAGAAGGCCGACAGGCCGCCGTGCTCCTGGGCGAGGTTGTTGATGAGCTCCTGGATGAGCACGGTCTTGCCCACGCCGGCGCCGCCGAACAGGCCGACCTTGCCGTCCTTGGCGTACGGCGCGAGCAGGTCGACGACCTTGATGCCTGTCTCGAACATCTCCGTCGTCGGCATGAGGTTCTCGACGTTCGGGGCGGGGCGGTGGATCGGCCAGCGCTCCTCGTACTCGACCTCGCCGGCGTTGTCGATCGGCTCGCCGAGCACGTTCATGATCCGGCCGAGCACGCCCTTGCCGACGGGCACGGTGATCGGGCCGCCGGTGTCGACGACCTCCTGGCCGCGGGCCAGGCCGTCGGTGGAGTCCATCGCGACGCAGCGCACGCGGTCGTCGCCGAGGTGCTGCTGCACCTCGAGCGTGAGGATGGCGTCCTCGTCGTCGTCGGTGGGCTTGGCGACCGTGAGGGCGTTGTAGATCTCGGGCAGCTCGCCGTTGGGGAACGTCACCTCGATGACGACGCCCTGGATCTCCTCGATCCGGCCAATGGTCTTCGTGTCTGGGGTCTCTGTGGTGGCCATCGTTCTCCTAGATCTACGTCAAGCTCTCGGCCCCGGCGACCACTTCCATGATCTCCTGGGTGATCTCGGCCTGGCGGGCACGGTTCATTTCAAGGGTGAGGTCTTCGATCAGCTCGCCTGCGTTCTGGGAGGCGTTGCGCATCGCGGTCATACGGGCGCCGTGCTCGGACGCCGTCGATTCCAGCAGCGCGCGGTACACGGAGATCTCGACGTAGTCGGGCACGAGCTTGGCGAGGATCTCCTGCGGGTCAGGCTCGTACTCGACGAGTGCGTGGTGACCGGTCTTCTCCTCGTCGGAGTCGTCGTCGCCGCTCTCCAGGATCGTCGCCTGCTGCAATGGCAGCAGCGTCTCGCGACGCACCTCCTGCGTCAGCGGCGAGATGTAGCCGTTGTAGAAGATCTCCACGCGGTCGACCTTGCCGTCGACGTAGGCGGCCACGAGGTCCTCGGCGATCGCCCGCGCGTCGGCGTAGGCCGGACGGTCGGTGAAGCCGACGTAGCGCCCGACCGGGTCCTTGCCGCGGAAGGTCAGCGTCGAGACGCCGCGCCGCCCGGCCGCGCTGTAGGCGATCGTCTTGCCCTCGGCCTCGTGCTCGCGGCCGGCCCGTAGGCCGGCGCGCACGATCTGCGAGTTGAAGGCGCCCGCGAGACCGCGGTCGCCCGTGACGAGCAGCAGCGCGATCGTCGTCTCGGAGTCGTGCTCCTTGAGGATCGGCAGGCCGGCGATCTCCGACGCACCGGCCGCCTCGGCGGCCTGGCGCGTCATCCGCCGGATCGCGCCGCCGTACGGGCGCAGCGCGGCAATGCGCTGCTCGGCCCGGCGCAGCCGGGCCGCCGCGACCATCTCCATGGCCCGGGTGATCTTCTGGATGTTCTTGACGGACCCGATGCGGGTCTTCACGTCGCGCTGACTGGCGCTCACGCCGGTGCCGCCTCCTTCTCGGGCTCGTCAGCCGTCTGGGACTCGTCAACTGTCTCGGACTCGTCAGCGGCCCCGGACTCGATCGCGACGCCGTCCTCGTCGATGTCGTCGCCGAAGTCCTTGGCGAACTCCTCGACCGCCGCGTGGACGGTCTCGACGACGTCGTCGCTCCACGAGCCGCCGGCGATCGCCTCAAGCGTGTCGGCGTGCTCGGCCCGCATCCGCGAGACGAGATCGGCGTGGAACTCGGGGATGCGATCGACGGCCACGCGGTCGACGAAGCCGTTCGTCGCGGCGTAGATCACCACGACCTGCTCCTCGACGGGCATCGGCGAGCGTTCGTTCTGGTTGAGCGTCTTGACGAGCCGCTCACCGCGGGCCAGCGTCGCCTGCGTGTCGGCGTCCAGATCGGAGCCGAACTGCGCGAAGGCTTCCAGGTCGCGGTACTGCGACAGCTCGAGCTTCAGCCGGCCGGCGACCTTCTTCATCGGCTTGATCTGCGCGTTGCCGCCCACGCGCGACACCGAGATGCCGACGTTGATGGCCGGGCGCACGCCCGAGAAGAACAGCTTGGGCTCGAGGAAGATCTGCCCGTCGGTGATCGAGATGACGTTCGTCGGGATGTACGCCGACACGTCCCCGGCCTGCGTCTCGATGATCGGCAGCGCGGTCATCGAGCCGCCGCCGAGGTCGTCTGAGAGCTTGACGGCCCGCTCGAGCAGGCGGCTGTGCAGGTAGAAGACGTCGCCCGGGTAGGCCTCGCGACCCGGCGGGCGGCGCAGCAGCAGCGACATCTGGCGGTAGGCGAAGGCGTGCTTGGTGAGATCGTCGTAGACGCAGAGCGAGGAGCCGCCCTTGTAGAGGAAGTACTCGGCCATCGCGGCGCCCGCGTAGGGCGCGAGGAACTTCACCGGGGCGGCCTCGTCGGCGCCGGCGGCCACGATGATCGTGTTCTCCATCGCGCCGGCCTCCTGCAGCGTCTCGGCGAGCGCGACGACCGTCGCCATCCGCTGGCCGATCGCAACGTAGACGGAGATGACGCCGCTCTTGCGGTTGTTGATGATCGTGTCGATCGCGATCGTCGTCTTGCCGGTCTGGCGGTCGCCGATGATCAGCTCGCGCTGGCCGCGACCGATCGGGATCATCGCGTCGATCGCCTTGATGCCGGTCTGCATCGGCTCGACGACCGGCTGGCGCTGCACGACGCCGGGGGCCTTGAACTCGGCCGGCCGCTTCTCGGAGGTGTTGATGTCGCCCTTGCCGTCGAGCGGGTTGCCGAGCGGGTCGACGATCCGGCCGAGCATCTCCTCGCCGACCGGGATCTCCAGCAGGCTGCCGGTGCGCTTGACGGTGTCGCCCTCGACGAGCTTCTGCCAGTCGCCGAACAGCACCACGCCGACGTTGTCGGACTCGAGGTTCAGCGCGAGGCCCGTGACGCCGTGCGGCAGTTCGAGCATCTCGAAGGACATGGCGTTCTCGAGGCCGTGGACGCGCGCGATGCCGTCGCCGACCGACAGCACGGTGCCGACCTCGGTGAGCTCGGCGGCGCCGGCGTCGAGGCCCTCGATGCGGCTCTTGAGGATGGAAGTGATCTCATCAGGCTTGATCTTCATGGAGGTCGTGTCAGCTCCTTACGTTGTCCGCGGTTGGCGTCAGGCGCCGCGGGCGACGTGCTTTCTCAGGTTGTCGAGGCGGTTGCGGACCGAAGCGTCGAGGATCGAGTTGCCGACCCGCAGGACGATGCCGCCGAGGATGTCGGGGTTCACGCTCGCGGTGAGCTCGATCCGCTGGCCGGTGTCCTTGGCGATGCGGTCGCCGAGCTGCTTGACGATCTCGTCGTCGAGCGTCGTGGCGGTCGAGATCTGGACCGGGAGCACCTTGTTCTCCTGCTCCCACAGCCCGTCGTAGTAGCGCCGGATGCGGAATACCGCCGGCATGCGGTGCTTCTCGATGAGCAGCTCGAGGAAGTTGATGAGCGTCGGCTCGGCGCCCTCGACGGTCTTCGTCAGGCCATCCTCCTTCTCGGGCGTCGAGAAGTAGGGCGAGAAGAAGAAGACCGCAAGATCGCGATTCTCGTGCAGCGCGTCGGCGAACTGGCCGAGCTGCTCGCGGATCTCGTCGAGCTTGCCGTGCTCCTGAGCGACCGCGAATAGCGACCGCCCGTAGACCTCGGCGATCTCCTCCATGGCTTAAGCGCTCCGCTCGCCCGCGAGGGCGGAGAAGTCGAGCTCGCTGAGGGCCTCTTCGACGAGCCGGCGCTGGTCGGCCTCGGTGAGCGTCTTGCGCGTGATCTTCTCAGTGGCGAGGATCGTCAGATCGGCGACCTCGTTGCGGATGTCCTGGATCGCGCGCCGCGTCTCGGCCTGGATCTCGCGCTTGGTCGCCTCCAGCAGCTCCTCGCGCTTGGCCTTGCCGTCGCTGAGCGCTGCCGCCTCGGTGGCATCGGCGGCCTTGCGGGCACGGGCCAGGATCGCCTCGGCCTGCTCGCGCGCGTCGGCAAGGCGCTCGCGGTACTCGGCGAGCAGCTCCTCGGCCTCACCACGCGTGCGCTCTGCGGCGTCGATCGACTCGTCGATCGCTCCCTGGCGCTTGTCGAGCATCTCCTGGATGCGCGGGTAGACGACCTTCTTGAGGACGTAGAGGGAGATCGTGAAGACGATGAGCGTCCAGACCATCAGCCCGACGTTCGGGGAGACGAGGAACGACCCGCCCTCCTCGGCGGCGGCCCCCTCGGTGGCCGCGAGCGGTAGTGCGGCGATCAGGCTGATGACGTCCATCGGGTCGGCCTAGAGGAAGAAGGCGATGAGACCGCCGACGAGGCCGTAGAAGAAGCACGCCTCGGTGAGCGCGAAGCCCAGCCACTGGATCGACGCGATCTCGTCGCGCATCTCGGGCTGGCGCGTGACGGACTCGATGACCTTGCCGAAGAGCATGCCGATGCCGGCACCGGCACCGGCGGCGCCGCCACCCGCGCCCACGCCCAGGGCGATTGCGCGACCGGCCTTCTGGCCGATCACTTCGTTCTGCGCCGCCGTTTGCGCGATGACGTTGATGGTGTCCAGGTCGAGAGGCATGGGTTGGGTCGGAGCTCCTTGTACTAGTGGTGATCGGAGACGGCACTACCCAAGTAGATGCACGTCAGAATGGCGAAGATGAACGCCTGCAGGGTGGCGATCAGGGTGACTTCAAACAGGAAGATCGCGACGCCGGCGGGCAGCGTGAACCACGCCAGAACCTCGAGGCCGAGCAGCACGGCCAGGCCGCCGGACATGAACTGGATGAGCATGTGCCCGGCGAGCAGGTTGGCGAACAGCCGGACGGTCAGCGAGATGAGCCGCAGGAACTGCGACATGATCTCCAGCGGGACGATCATGAACAGGATCCCCCCGCTCACGCCCGGCGGGATCGCGACGCTCTTCAGGTAGGGCCATGCGCCCTTGGCCCGTACGCCTTCGACGTTGTAGGAGAAGAAGACGATCAGTGACAGGACGAGCGGGATCGAAACGTTGGCGGTCGCCGCATACAGCTGGAAGGCCGGCATGTGGAAGCCGAAGACGTCGACCTTGTGCTCGGTGTTCACCGGCAGCGGCAGGTAGCCGATCATGTTCGAGAACCAGATGAAGACGAACAGCGTGCAGACGAGCGGGAACCACTTGCGCGCCATGTCCTCGTCCATGTTGTCCTTGACGAGCTTGTCCTTCATCCCCGTGTAGAGCCACTCGACGGCCGTCTGCAGGCGGTTTGGGCGCGCCTGCATGCGCTTGGAGACGTAGAGCATCGTCCCGATCGTCAGCGACGTCGTGATCAGCAGGTACAGGACACCCTTGTTGAGGTCCATCGGCCCCGGCAGCGCCAGCCATGTGTCGAGCTTGAACTCGTTCTGGGGCAGGAACTCGGTGTTGTCCCGGCGCGTCGCGCCGAAGATCCCGATGATCACGAAGAAACCCAGGATGTAGACCCCGCCGATACCGAGACCCAGCTTGCGCTTCGTGGTCATCAGGTGCTGCTCCTGGCTCGTGTCACGTGCGCGAACGCGGTACGGACGAAGGTGAAAGAGAAGGCCGCGAAGATCACGAGCGCGGCGGTCAGCCCGTCGGGGCGCGTCGCGGTGACGCCGACGACCATGATCGCGACCGCCAGCAGCCAGACGCGACCCATCGAGGAGGCCAGGCTGATCCCCAGGCGGCGGCGCTGGTCGCTCATCGTCTGCAGACGCCTCTCGAGCGTGACGGCGGCCACTCGCTGCACGCTCCAGGCGACAGCGCCGACCGCGTAGCCGAGCGCCGGAGCGCCCAGCGCGAGCGCCGGAATCGCGACGAGCACAAGCAGGATGATGTCCAGATAGCGCAGGCTCATCGACTGGCGCTCATACGTCGCTGAAGCGCTTACCGACACGGCCGTTCCCCCGGCCGATCCGTCCAGCCCGCGACCGCGGCGAGGGTCGACGGATTGATGCTGCACTGAGTGTTCTGGAGGAAGGCCATTGCGAGGGGGCGGGACCCTACACGTGCGCGACCGCGCGGGGAGCGCGGTGCACGTCCGCGGTGGCCGCGGTCGGGTACGCCCGGCCACGATAGCCAACTCACGGACTTTGTAACAACTTCGTGACACCCGCTACGACCTCGGGCGCGGGCGCGCCGGCCGGCGCTCGACCCTTTGGGCCTGGCCGCGGCGTAGCATCGATCGCATGAGCGCAGAGCACCTCGACGAGCACGCCCACGCCGGCCATGACCACGCCCGCTCCGGCCACTCGCACGCGCCGTCCGCGGACGCCGATCGCCGCTGGCTGACCGTCGCGCTGGCGCTGATCGCCGGCTTCATGGCGGTCGAGGTCGCCGCGGGTCTGCTCGCCGGATCGCTGGCGCTGCTCTCCGACGCGGCGCACATGCTCACCGATGCCGCATCGATCGGCCTGGCATTGTTCGCCGCCCGGCTTGCCGCCCGGCCGGCGAAGGGCGCCTACACATTCGGCTTCGGGCGCGCGGAGATCGTCTCGGCACAGATCAACGGCGCCGCGCTGTTCGTCCTCGCCGGCGTCATCGCGGTCGAGGGTGTGCGGCGGCTCGGCACCCCGCCCGACATCGACGGACCGGTCGTCGTCGTCGTCGGCGTGCTCGGCGCACTCGTCAACGTCGCCGCGTTCTGGGCGCTGTCGCGCGCCGAGCGCCAGAGCCTGAACGTCGCGGGCGCGCGCGCTCACGTGCTCGCCGACCTCTACGGCTCGGTCGCGGCGATCACCGCCGGTGCCGTGATCGCGTTCGGCGGCCCGACCACGATCGACGCACTCGCCGCGCTGACCGTCGCCGGACTCATGGTGCGCTCGGGCTGGTCGCTGCTGCGCTCCTCCACGCGGGTGCTGCTCGAGGCCGCCCCGGCGGATCTGGATCCCGACGAGATCGGCCGCACGCTCGCCGCGATGGCCGGCATCGTCGAGGTCCACGACCTGCACGTCTGGGAGGTCACATCTGGCTTCGTGGCGGTCGCCGCGCACGTCACGGTGGCGCCCGACGACGACTGCCACCTGCGCCGCCGCGAGCTGCAGTCGGTCCTGCACGAGCGCTTCAACATCCGCCACACGACCCTGCAGGTCGACCACGAGTCCTGGCAGCCGCTCATCCAGATCCAGCCACGGTGACGACCGCTGTCAGAGCGCCGACGCGCCGATCACCTCCTGCCACCACGCGCGCTCGGCATCGGTCTGCGCGGTGCGCAACCGCCGGCGGGCATGCCACTGCAGCTGCTCGCGGGCGCCGACGAGGATGTGCGGGCCCGTGACCGCGTAGCGCCCGTCGGCGAGCACGACGAGCGCGCCCGGGACGTCCCAGCGCGTGTTGAGGCGCTCGACGACGGCGAGATCGAGTTCCTGCTCGGGCGCGTCGGGGTCGCCGTCGGCGTCCGTCCACGGGCGCGTGGTGAAGATCGGCGCGCCGGCCGCCGGGGTGCGCGCCGGCCGCGGCGCCGGTCCGACCGGCCCCGTCCGCCAGCGCTGGCGCGCCTCCTCGATTGCCGTCAACGCCTCGGCGCGGGCCCCGATGGACAGCCGGTCACCGGCACGAACATCGGACAGTCGAGCGACAACTGCTGGGGCTACAGCAACAGCCAGGCGTGGGTGGCGGATGTCACCACGCTCGTGCGGGCGAAGGGAGGCTCGGGCACCTACGGCCT
>JBBSQG010000133.1:0-7706 GCA_038258125.1 Solirubrobacterales bacterium | reverse complement strand
TCGACCGCAACGAGTTCACCGGCATGATGCGCCGCGGCGGCGAGGCGCCCGAGGCGGGGAAGGAGCGCGTGAAGGAGTCCCGGCGCGTTGGGCAGGCGGGGCAGGAGATCCGCGGCGCCGCGCCCGACATCGTCTTCGAGCACGTCGGCAAGGCGACGTTCCCGACGAGCGTGTTCGTCGTCAAGCCGTTTGGCAAGGTCGTCATCTGCGGCGCGACATCGGGCTTTGACCTGGACTTCGACGTGCGCTACCTGTGGATGCGCCAGAAGCAGATCATCGGCTCGCACTTCGCCAACGCGGGGGAGTGCACGAAAGCCAACGACCTCATTCGCGAGTCCAAGATCCGTCCCGTCCTGTGGAAGACGATGCCCTTCGAGGGCGTCGCGGAGGCCCATCAGCTCATGTACGAGAACAAGCATTCAGGCAAGATCGCGATCCTCGTGGGCGCGACCGAGACCGGTCAGGGCAAGACCGCCGAGGGCCCCGGCGCGATCAACGCCGAGGTCGGCAGCTGATGGCCGCCGGCGTCGTCCACCTGCCGGTCTACGCGACGGGCTTTCGCGGTGATGACATCGCGGCCGCGCTCGCCCAGATCGCCGCCATCTCCACGCGCTACGGCGCGACCCGCTACGAGGTCTTCCGCTCGCGCGACGACCGCTACAAGTTCCTGCTGGTCGTCGACTTCGAGGGCAAGGCCGACTGGGACGCCTACTGGTTCGGGCCCGAGTTCACCGAGTGGCGCGCCGCCTGCAGCGGCTGGTACCAGGTGCCGCTGCTGTACGTCTGGAACGACCTCGTGACGCGCAGCGAGGTGCGCGAGCCGGCTACGGTCGGCGAAGCGAGCTGACCTTCGGGTTGACGATCCGGCCGAGGCGGTCGACGAGCCGCAGCCACTGCTTGGGACGCAGGCCGGGGGCCTGAACACCGGCCCCGCTCGTGCCGCCAAGCGGTCGGAAGCCGATGTGGATGTGGTCGGCGTGGTCGCTCATCGCCAGCGCCGTCGGAGCGCCGTCGTAGCGCATCAGGCTGATGATCTGCGCGGGAGCCATCGTGCCCTGCAACGTGAGCAGCCGGCGCACGGTGACGTCGGCGATCGAGCCCGCCCCCTGGTTGCCGAGGATCGGCCGGCCGTTGATCTTGGAGATGTCGACGCCGTTGCCCGACGAGTGTTGCGAGACGCTGCCGGTCTCGGTGTAGAAGCGGTGCCCGCAGCTCAGCGACGAGACGGTGGGGCGCAGACCGCTGGCGGCCAGGAACTCGAGTGTCGCGAGCACGCGACGATCGACCACGCCGGCCCGGATGTCGCGCCGGCCACAGGCGTAGATCTCGATCGCCGGGTTGGCAAGCACGCGGCGCGCGAGCGTGTCCTTGCTCATGAGCAGGATCTGGCCGATCGAGCCACCCGCCAGCGCTGCGGCCCCGTTGGCACGGAAGATCGCCGTCGACTCGAGCAGGCGCCAGCCCTCGACGAACGGCTCGGGGTCGATCGCCGGCGTGCCCTTGCCGGGCGGGCGGATCGCGAAGTCCATGTCCGAGCGCGTGTTCGTCGACGTCGGCCCGACGCGGCCGAGGATCGTGCCCGCGATCACGCGCCGGCCGGCGATCAGGCGCTTGAGCTCGAGCTCGCTGCGCTCCAGCCCGATGTCGCCGCTGAAGTAGGAGCGCAGGCTCGCCGAGGCGGGCAGCGCGAAGGTCGCGTCGAGGATCTGGCGCCGGCCGCCGGAGGCGAGCGAGCGCGAACGCCCGGGGTTGGCGAACAGGCGCTCCTTGTCGACGCGCTCGGGTACGGCGGCGGCGAGCTTGTCGGCGCTCGGCGTCGGCGGGCCGATGAAGCTCCGGCCCGGTCCCTTGGGCTCGGAGCTGCGGTTGGTGCCGGCGCTGGCCGGGCCGCTGGGCACCGGGTCGGCGCTCGGCATCGCGAGGGGCTGCAGCGGCCGCGCGGTGGCGCCTGAGCCGGTCGGGCCCGCGGCGGCGGCATGCGCGCGGGCGAGATCCTCGGCCGGGCGCTCCTTGGCCACGAGCACGTTCGTGGCCAGCTTGGCGAGGTGCGAGTAGGTGTAGGTGTTGCCGTAGGCGTCGCGCAGCATGACGAAGCGCCCGAGCCGCGCCGACTGGCCGGTGCGCATGATCCTGCCGTCCTGCACGGCCACGGCCGGCGCACCGGCGGCGGCCTGGATGCGCAGCGAGCGGCGCGCCGGGGTACCGGGCGCGCGGTGCTCATAGCTCGCGCGCGCCGCGACCGGCGAGCGGCCCTGCGTGAGGCCGGTCAGCGCGCCGACGAGGTCCGACGGGAGACCGGCGATGAAGCGCGCCCGCTGCAGCACCGAGTCGACGTACCAGTCGGCGTGGTTGTAGGCGAACACCGCCTTGCGCAGGTCATCCTCGGCGCCCGCCGCCTTCAGGTAGCGCGCGGCGGCGAAGATCGCGTCGACCGGGTTGTAGGGGTCCTTCGTGCCGTCCTCGTTGGCATCGACGCCGTACTGGCTCCAGCTGGCGGGCATGAACTGCATCCAGCCGGTGGCGCCCGCCGAGGAGACGTTGACGTTGCGCCCATAGTCGGTCTCGATCTCGTTGATCGCCGCCAGCACCTCCCACGGGACGCCGTACTGGATGCCGGCGGCCTGGTAGATCGACAGCAGGAACGGCGGAATCCGGAAGTGTGCGATGAAGAAGTTCGGGATCTGCGCCGCGGAGGTCGAGGGCGCCAGCGGTGATCCAAGGGCCCTCGTCTCGCCGGTCTGGGATCCCGCATCGTCCTCGCCGGCGTCCGCGTCGTCAGGGTCCTCGTCGGTCTTCTTCGTCCCGCTCCACGGCTCCACCACGTCGTCGCCGCGGCGCGGCAGCCGTGGCGCGGTCTCGCTCTCGGGCGCCGGCGGCAGGTCGAGCTTGGGCAGCGGCTCGTGCGCGAAGTCCAGCGGACCGTTGACCGGAGGCGTGAAGATCCGCTGCGCCGGGACCTGGGGAGCCGGCGCGGGCGTGGTCGCCGCCGGCCCGGGTGTCGTCGTCGCCGGCGCCGGGGCGAGCGCCGCTGACGTCGTGGTCGATCCCAGGCTCGGTTCCGCGGACGGCTGGGCCGCCGCCGGAAGAGCGCTGCCGCCGACGATCCCCACGCCGAGGGCGAGAATGGTGACGAGGCGCCGGGGGTCACGTCCGGGCGTGGTTGGGGACTCGAGCAGGGATCCTCGCATCGCGTCGCGGCCGAGGACCGTCCCCCAGCCGCCCCGAGACGGTACCGGACTCGCCGGCCGGGCTCTCCGCCACCGTACGCTTGTTCACATGCATCCGACCGAGCATCGCGGCCTGCGCGAGCTGTACGCGATGACGCGCCGCCTGCGCGCGCATTGGCGCACGCTCGCAGCTCGGCTGGATACCAGCGCCCCGGCGCAGGCCCACCTGCTGCGCGAAGGCTCCGATCTCGCCCGCACGCTGCTGGGCGAGCTGACGGCCGTCACGGCGGCGCGCAACCTCTACGGCCAGCCGCTCGCCGAGGGGCTCGGATCCCAGCTCGCCGGGATCCGCAGCGGGCTGCTCGATCCCGCCCTGGAGATCAACCAGGCGCTGCGACTCGCAGTGCTCGACATCGTGCACGTCGTCACGCTGCTGGACTACCTCGCGCGCGCCGCCGGGCAGGACGGCGACGACGAGCTGCGGGCGTTCCTCGCGGGCTGGTCAGCGCGGATGCGCGTCCAAGAGGACGCGATCCGCACGGCGGCGGTCGCGCTCGGCGACGAGCCCGACGTCGGCGTCAGGGCATCGACACCGGGGCTGGCCGGCCGCCTCGGCCACGGCGCGGCAAACGCGATCGGCACGGTCGGCGAATGGGTCGACCGCCGGGCCGGTCGCTGAGCCCGGTCGCCCGGTTCAGCTCAGCTAGCGCTAGCCACCGTCCGCGGATGGCGCCTTGGGGGCTATATCCGCCCCCAACGCGCCATTCATTGCCCGGCCGGATGCAACCGGCGCTGCTCAAGGCAGGATCTCGATGTATCCGTCGGTGCCATGCACGCGGATGCGCTGGCCGTCCTCGATCAGCCGGGTGGCATGCTCGACCCCGACGACGGCCGCCAAGCCGTACTCGCGTGCGATCACGGCGCCGTGGGTCATCAGGCCTCCGACCTCCGTCACCAGGCCCTTGATCGTGACGAACAACGGGGTCCAGCTGGGGTCGGTGTAGGCCGTGACCAGGATGTCGCCGGGTTCCAGGTCGGCCTGGGTCATGTCCAGGATCACGCGGGCGCGCCCTTCGATCGTACCGGTGGAGACCGGGAGGCCGATCAGCGCGCCGGTCGGTACGTCGTCGCGCCGGTACACGCCCGTGAGGACCTCGCCGTCCGACGTGAGCACCCGCGGCGGTGTGAGCATCTGATGGGACCTGAAGGCGTCCTTGCGCTCGGCGATGAGCCCCCCATCGACCTCATGCGTGCGCACGACCTCGTGGAGCTCTTGGAAGGTGAGGTAGAAGATGTCCTGCGTCTCGCGCAGCACGCCGGCCCCGACGAGGCGCTCGGCCTCCTCCAGCAGCGCCCGCTTGTAGACGAGGTAGCGGCTGACGATGGCGTACTTCGGATACTCGCGGTACCCGCTGAAGGTGCGGATGCGGTCGATCATCCGCTTGGCCGCTTCGGCCTTGCGCTGTCCGCCAGGCAGCGCCCGCACGCGCTCCAGCAGCTCCTGCTCCTTGCTGGCCGCCTCCTGGCGGCCCTGCTCGAAGCGCCGCTCGGCGGCACCGGCCTGGAAGTTCTTGATGTTGTTGAGAATCGCCGGCACGAGCGTGGTCGGGCGTTCGCTCCAGCGCGGCCTCGATATGTCGATCTCGCCCGCGCAGCGCATGCCGTAGGTGTCGAGGTAGTCCCGGATGGCGTCAAGCGCCTGCCGCCCGCCGGCGAGCTCGGCCAGCTCGTCGAGGAAGTCGTCGTCCTCGACGCGCTGCAGGAATGCCACCACGTCTGGATGCGGGCGGATCACGTCTGCGACGTCCAGCAGCGCCAGTCCCATCTGCGACGTGATGTTGTGGGGGACGGAATACGTCAGCACGTCGGCCGCGTTCTTCTCGCCCAGCCACGCCTCCAGCTGTTCGTTGAGCCACCACGTGGCCTCCATCCCCGCCATGATCACCTGCATGCCCTGCGGATCGAACACCATCCGCCTGAGTTCCTGGATATCCGCCAGGATGAAGTCGAAGACCGCCGATCCGGACGTTGTCGCGATGCTGCACCGCATGGCGGCGATGGCCTCCTGGCTGCGCTCGATCAGGTCGGCGGGGATGGCCGGATCGGTGTCGATCGGGGCCGCTGCGCTGCCGGCCTCCAGCCCGGGACCGTCGTCGGGGAGCGTCGGGATGAAGTCGCCGCGGTCGAGGATCGTCTGCAGCGCGTCGGCGATCAACGGATCGGCTCTCCCCATGACCTCCAGGAGACCTCCCCGAGTGCTCGGCGACGCCAGGCGCGGCGCGACGTCGACGAACAGCCTCCCGCCGGCCTCGTGCATCCGCGGGAGTGCCAGCAACTGGTGCACCGACAGCCCGAGGGGCCTCATGGGGTCGGTCATCATCTGCTGGTGACCGACGGAGACGTACACGTGGTTCTCCCCGTCGGCGGCCAAGGGGATCGGAAACAGCGTCGTGATCGGGCGGCTCTGGACGATCTGGACACCATCGTCGACGAGGCACCACTCGATGTCCTGGGGGCGGCCGAAGTGCGCTTCGATGCGCCGACCCAGCTGCGCGAGCGCCACGACCTGCGCATCGGTCAGCGCCGGCTGCGCCTGGCGTTCGGGCTCGATCGCCTGTTCCCGCGTCCCGCCCGCCGGCGCGGCGTGAACGGCCAGCCGCTTCGTGGCGATCGCCTTGGCGATGATCTCGCCGTCGCGCACGCTGTAGACGTCCGGGTTCACGAGTCCGCCGACCAGCGCCTCGCCGAGGCCGAAGCTCGCCTCCACTGCGGCGAGCCTGCGGTTGGACGTGACGGGGTCGGCCGTGAAGAGGATGCCGGCGGCCTGCGGGAAGACCATCTGCTGCACGACGACGGCGATCTGGACCGTCCGCTGGTCGACGCCGTTGCGCAGCCGGTAGGTCACGGCACGCTCGGTGTACAGCGAGGCCCAGCAGCGGCCGACGTGCCTGAGGATCGCGGCCCGCCCCATGATGTTCAGGTAGGTGTCGTGCTGGCCGGCGAACGACGCGGTCGGCAGGTCCTCAGCCGTCGCGCTCGACCGCACGGCATACGCGGCCTGCTTGCCGAGCCCGGCGAGCGCTCGGGTGATCGCCGCCACCACGTCGTCGGGGATCGCGATCGCTTCCAGCGTCCGGCGGATCGCCGCGCTGAGCCCGCCGATCGCATCGCGGTCGTCCGGGTCCAGGCACGACAACCGATCAAGCCGATCGTCGATCCCCGGGGCTTGCGCCATGAACCGCCCGAAGGCGTCCGTCGTCACGCAGAAGCCCGGCGGCACGCGGATGCCGTCGATCCGCGAGAGCTCCCCCAGGTGCGCGCCCTTGCCCCCGACGTCCGCGATCTGCGTCTCGTCGATCGCTTCCAAGCCCAGCACGTAACCGTCGGACCGAACGGTGGAAGGCCCCGCCACAACGGCTCCACCGATCAGCGCCGCATGCTCCTCGGTACCCATCGCGTTGCTCCCTTCGTCGTCTGCGGCGAGCGAGTATGGAGCACACCCCGGGGCTTGAAACAAGCCCCCCAGGCGGCGATACTCTGGAAGTGGCGGGGAGCTGAACGCACCCGCGCAGCCTCGAGGACGGCGGCACAGCAGCCCGGTTCGACCCAGTCGCCGACACCAGCGTCTACGAGGATCTCGTCGGCAACGTCCGTCACGAGGAACGCGCGATGCCGTGGCGCTGGTGACCGCTACTAGGGCATCGCGAGATCGCGGCCGACGACGACGATCACCGCGGCGTGGCCCGGCAGGCGCTCCCGTCCGCTGAACGGCTCGACCCGGCCGCGGCCGAGCGCGCTCGCGACCGCGCGGGCGCGCGGCGCGTTGCCGTCGGTGTACGCGACCACGGATTGGCTGATCGACTGGTCGACGGCGTTCTGGATCGCGCCGACCGTCGCCCCTTGTCGCTCGAGCCGCTCGGCCACCGAGCGCGCCGCGCCCGCTCTTGTGGTGGCGTTGAGCACGGCGACGGTGATGCCACGCAGATCGGTGGCGGCGCGATCCACCGACGGCGGGACGACCGCCGGCGGCGCACCGCCGTCGGATGCCGGCCGCGACCCGGAGTCAGGCGGCGCACGGAGCGTCGAGAGGACCGCCCCACCGACGGCGACGGCGACGAGCACGGCACCTAGAACGAGTACCAGCCGCCCGCGGCCCAGCGTGGCGCGTCGCAGCCGTGCGGCGCCGGCCGGGCGCCGCCCGGCTCCGATCAGCTGGCGTTCCAACTGGGTGTAGAAATCCGTCATGGCTGCTGCTTTCCCAGCCGCGCGCGCAGTGCGGACAGTCCGCGCGAGACCCGCTTTCGCACGACGACCTCCGACGCGCCGGCCGCGAGCGCGATCTGGGCGTAGTCGAGCTCGTGCAGCACGCGCGCCTCGACCGCCGCGCGCTGCTGCGGCGGGAGCTCGGCGAGCTCCTCGAGCACGCGCGCCTGCGGCCCCTCGCGGACGGCGTCGGCCTCGAGGCGCTCGAGCTCCTTGTCGGCGAGCTCCAGGCGCGCCATCCCCATCCGCCGGCGCGCGCGCTGCTCGACGGCGCCG
>JBBSQG010000132.1:0-7727 GCA_038258125.1 Solirubrobacterales bacterium | reverse complement strand
GATCGAGCACGCCGCCGCCGAGGGAGGCGACGTCACCGTGCTCAAGGAGCGCACCCCGGTGCTGGCCGGCGAGGTGCTCGACGCCGCCGTCATGCGCCGCGCGGCGCTCGACGAGTTTCTCGCCGCGCAGGTCGCCGACGCCAAGGTGCGGGGCGTGCTCTTCTCGGTGCACCTGAAGGCGACGATGATGAAGGTCTCCGACCCGATCATCTTCGGCCACGCGGTTCGCGCGGTGGTGGGCGATGTCTACGACGGCCTCGCGGACGCGAACCCCAACGACGGCCTGAGCAGCCTGCTTGCCGCGCACCCGGAGGTGCGCGAGGCGGTCGACGCCGCGCTCGCCGCCGGCCCGTCGATCGCGATGGTCGACTCCGACAATGGCATCACGAACCTGCACGCGCCCTCGGACGTCATCGTCGACGCGTCGATGCCCGCGGCTGTCCGCTCGTCGGGGCAGATGTGGAACGCCGCCGGCGAGCTGCAGGACTGCAAGTTCGTCATTCCCGATTCCTCCTACGCGGCGCTGTACGCCGAGACGGTCGACCACTGCCGCGCGCACGGCGCCTTCGATCCGGCGACGATGGGAACGACGCCGAACGTCGGCCTGATGGCGCAGAAGGCCGAGGAGTACGGCTCGCACGACAAGACGTTCGAGATCGCGGCGGCCGGAACGGTGCGCGTCGTCGACGCGGACGGCGCGATGCTGCTCGAGCACGAGGTCGACGCGGGCGACATCTGGCGCATGTGCCAGTGCAAGGACGCAGCGATCCAGGACTGGGTGCAGCTGGCGGTGCGGCGCGCACGGGCGACCGGCACGCCCGCCGTCTTCTGGTTGGACGAGACGCGCGCGCACGACGCGGAGCTGCTGAAGAAGGTCCGTCCCGCGCTGGAGGCGCTCGGCGTCGAGGATCTGCGCATCGAGGTGATGGCGGTCGCCGAGGCGACGCGCTTCACGCTGCAGCGCGCGCGGGCCGGCGAGGACACGATCTCCGTCACCGGCAACGTCCTGCGCGACTACCTCACCGATCTGTTCCCGATCCTCGAGCTCGGCACGAGCGCGAAGATGCTCTCGATCGTGCCCCTCATGAACGGCGGCGGGCTGTTCGAGACCGGCGCCGGCGGCTCGGCGCCCAAGCACGTCCAGCAGCTGCGCAAGGAGAACCATCTGCGCTGGGACTCGCTCGGGGAGTTCCTCGCCCTGGCGGTCTCGCTGGAGATGCTCGCCGAGCAGACGCACAACGTGCGGGCGCGGATCCTCGGGGAGGCGCTTGACCGCGCCACCGGCAGCGTGCTCGAGCATGGCCGCTCGCCGTCGCGCCGCTGCGGCGAGCTCGACAACCGCGGCGGCCACTTCTATCTCGCGCTGTACTGGGCGCAGCAGCTCGCCGGCCAGATCGAGGACGCGGCGCTCGCGGAGCGCTTCGCGGCCGTGGCGGCCCGGCTCGCGGCCGACGAGGACGCGATCGTCGCCGAGCTCGCCGCCGTGCAGGGCGAGCCGGTCGACATCGGCGGCTACTACCGGCCCGACCCGGCGCGCGTCGACGCGGTCATGCGGCCGAGCGCGACGCTCGCTGCCGCGCTGGCGATGCTGCCGGCCACATAGATATGGCCCAACGGCTCACCGGACCCGCCGTCCCCTTCCACACGCACGAGGTTGCCAACCAGGCCCCGCCGCTGGCCGACCGCAACCTCTTCCAGGACAACATCGCGTTGGTGGAGGCGCTGGATCGCGAGGGTGCCGGCTGGGCGCGCGAGCGCGCGCACGAAGTCGGCGCCGCGTGGGGCGCCGCTCCGATCGGCTGGGGCTTTGAGGCCGACCAGCACCCGCCGCAGCTGAAGGCGTTTGACCGCTACGGCCATCGCATCGACGAGGTCGAGTTTCATCGCGCCTGGCATGACCTGATGGCGCTCGCCACAAAGCACGAGCTGCACTCGCTGCCTTGGACGAGCACGCAGCCGGCGGCGCACGCTGCCCGCACGGCGCTGTACCTCACCGCCACGCAGGCCGAGGGCGGCTTCGCCTGCCCGATCACGATGACCTTCGCCGCCGTGCCGGCGCTGCGCGCGCAGCCCGAGATTGCCGCCGAGTGGGAGCCGCGGCTGACCGCGACGACGTACGACCCCGAGCTGCGCGCTCCGAAGGCGAGCGCGCTGTGCGGCATGGCGATGACCGAGAAGCAGGGCGGCTCGGACGTGCGCGCGAACACGACCGTCGCGCGACCGCTCGGCGGAGGCGGCGGCGGGCCGGGCGAGGAGCACGAGCTGACCGGCCACAAGTGGTTCTGCTCGGCGCCGATGAGCGACCTCTTCCTCGTGCTCGCCCAGACTGACGAAGGACTCGGTTGCTTCGCCCTCCCCCGGATCCTGCCCGACGGCACGCGCAACGCCTTCCACATCCAGCGCCTGAAGGACAAGCTCGGCAACCGCTCCAACGCGTCGAGCGAGATCGAGCTGCACGGCGCCTGGGCGCGGCTCGTCGGCGAGCCCGGCCGCGGCGTGCCGACGATCATCGAGATGGTCGGCCACACGCGCCTGGACTGCGTCATCGGCACCGCCGCGGGGATGCGCTGGGGCGTCGCCAACGCGACCTGGCACGCCGCCCACCGCACAGCCTTCGGCAAGCACCTGATCGATCAGCCGCTGATGCGCAACGTGCTCGCCGACCTGTGCATCGAGTCCGAGGCGGCGACGGCGCTGGCCATGCGCCTGGCGCGCGCCTACGACGAGGCGGCCGCCGGCGCCCCGCGGGGGGCGGGGCTCCAGCGGGTCGCGACGGCGGTCGCCAAGTACTGGGTCTGCAAGCGCGGCCCCGGCCACGCGTTCGAGGCGCTGGAGTGCCTCGGCGGCAACGGCTACGTCGAGGAATCCGGGATGCCGCGGCTGTATCGCGAGATGCCGCTGGCGTCGATCTGGGAGGGCTCGGGCAACGTCATGGCGCTTGACGTCCTGCGCGCGCTGGCCGGCTCCCCGCAGGCGATGGCCGCGTTTGTCGAGGAGCTCGACACGTCGGCCGGCGCCGACGCCCGTCTGGACCGCTTCGTCGCCGCCCTGCGCGAGCAGCTCGCCGACGCCGCGGCGATCGAGCTGCGCGCCCGCCGCGTCGTCGAGCAGATGGCGCTCGCGCTGCAGGGCTCGCTGCTCGTGCGCCACGCCCCATCCACCGTCGCCGACGCCTTCTGCGCGTCCCGCCTCAACGGCGACGCGGGTCTTCAGTACGGCACCCTGCCGCCCGGCCTCGATCTGGCGGCGATCGTCGAGCGCCACACGCCGCCGCCGGGCTGAGGCCCCCCGGCGGGCCCGCCCGCGCTTCCTGACAAGATCTGACCGCATGCTCGGAACCGGTCCATCGATTCACCTCCTGCGCGTCTTCGGCATCAGGATCGGCGCGAGCCCGAGCTGGTTCGTCGTCCTGTTCTTCTTCATCTACATCGGCGCGGACTACTTTCGCGACGTGCTCGGCGGCTCGGTGACGGAGGCCTACATCGTCGCCGTCGCGGCGGTGTTCCTGTTCTTCGTCTCGCTCGTAATGCACGAGCTCGGCCACGCGCTCGTCGCCCGCCGCGAGGGGATCGAGATCAGCGGCATCGACCTGTGGTTCTTCGGAGGCGTGGCGAAGATGTCGCGCGACACGGACTCGGCCGGCGCGGAGTTCCGGATCGCCGCGGCCGGTCCGCTCGTCACGCTCGTGCTGCTGGGCATCTTCCTCGGGCTCAGCGCGCTGGTCCAGAACGGTGCCGCGCTCGACGTCGCCCGCCTGGCCGGCGACGCCGAGGCCTCCCCCGTCCTCGCGCTGCTCGGCTTTCTGGCCACGCTGAACCTGTTCTTGTTCGTCTTCAACCTGATCCCGGCGTTTCCGCTCGACGGCGGCCGGATCGCGCGCTCGATCGCCTGGGCGCTGACGCGCGACCGCAACCGGGCGACACGGATCGCCGGGCGCCTGGGCGAGGGGCTCGCCTACGTGCTGATCGGCATCGGCATCTTCCTCGCGGCCAGGGGCCACCTCTTCAACGGCCTCTGGCTGGCGCTGATCGGCTGGTTCATCGCGCAGTCGGCGCGCGCCGCGGTCACCTCGACGGCGTTCACCGAGCGCATCGACGGCATCACCGTGGCCGACATCATGGACGCTCAGCCGGTCACGATGCCGGCGAGGACGCCGGTCTCCCAGGCCCAGGACGAGTACTTCCTGCGCTACCGCTGGGACTGGTTTCCGGTCGTCGACGAGCACGGCCGCTTCGTCGGCGTCGTACGCGAGCCGCGCATCGACCAGGAGATCGCGGCCGGTCGCCCGGCGCTGGAGGTCGGCGAGATCGTCGAGACCGGCGAGACCGACTCCTGGCGCGTGCGCTCCGACAGCCCGCTGGAGGCGCTGCTCGGCGACGAGGGGCTGCGCTCGCACGGCGCACTCATGGCGGTCGACGCCGAGGGCGTCCTGCGCGGCGTGGTGACGCTCGAGCAGGTCCGGCGGGCGCTCACCGCGGCTCTGCCCCAGCGGCTTGCGTAAGCGCACTGGGCCCGAGCCAGCGGCCTGGATATAGTCGCCACCCTTGCCCGCACACGATGTACTCATCATCGGCGCCGGCCTCGCCGGGCAGCGCGCCGCCCTTGCTGCCGCAAACGCCGGAGCCAGCGTGGCGATCATGAGCAAGGTCCACCCGGTCCGCTCGCATTCCGTCGCCGCCGCGGGCGGGATCAACGCCGCGATCGCGATCGACGACGACTGGACCGAGCACGCCTACGACACGATCAAGGGCTCGGACTTCCTCGGCGACCAGGATGCGATCGAGATCATGTGCAGCGAGGCGCCGGGTGAGGCGATGCACCTCGAGCACATCGGCGTCACCTTCCACCGCAACGAGAAGGGCGAGCTTGACCTGCGCGCCTTCGGCGGCGCCTCCAAGAAGCGCACCGCCTACGTCGCCGACATCACCGGCCAGGCGATCCTGCACGTGCTCTACGAGCAGCTCATGCGCCACCACGCCACGGTCGATCGCTACGAGGAGTGGTTCTCGACGTCGCTCATCCTCGATGACGACGGCGCCTGCGTCGGGGCGGTCGCGCGCGACATCCGCTCGGGCGCGATGGAGATCTTCAACGCGAAGTCCGTGATCCTCTGCAACGGCGGCAACGGCCAGTGCTACAAGCCGACGACGAACGCCCTCATCTGCACGGGTGACGGCATCTCGCAGGCCTACCGCGCCGGCGCGCCGATCATGGACATGGAGATGGTCCAGTACCACCCCACGACGCTCGCCGAGAACGGCTTTCTCATCACCGAGGGCGCGCGCGGCGAGGGGGCGCATCTGCTCAACTCCGAGGGCCGTCGCTTCATGGAGGACTACGCGCCCAACAAGATGGAGCTCGCCTCGCGCGATGTCGTCTCGCGCGCCGAGCAGACCGAGATCAACGAGGGCCGCGGCGTCGGCCCCGACGGGCAGGGGATCTACCTCGACATCACGGTCGTGCCGCGCAAGCGTGTGCTGGAGTCGCTGCGCGAGATCGTGAACATCGGGCGCGACTTCGCCGGCACCGACATCACTCGTGAGCCGATCATGATCCGTCCCGGCCAGCACTACATCATGGGCGGCGTGCGGACCGACGTCGACGGCCAGACGCCGATCCGGGGGCTCTACGCGGCCGGCGAGGTCGCCTGCGTGTCGGTCCACGGCGGCAATCGCCTCGGAGCGAACTCGCTGCTCGACACGCTCATCTTCGGCCGCCGCTCGGGCGAGCACGCCGCGGCGCGCGCGACCGACATGCCACTGCCGCGCACGCCGGCCTCGCGGCTGCAGGACGACGCCGACGAGATCCAGTCGATCATCGACCGCCCGAAGGACGGGCGCCGCGTCTCGGAGATCAAGGACGAGCTCGGCACGACGATGAACGAGCTCGTCGCCGTCTACCGCGACGAGGAGGGCCTGAAGAAGGCGCACGAGGTCGTCCATCGCCTCCAGGACGACGCGGCCAAGGCCTACATCGACGACCGCGGAACGGTCTTCAACCAGGACGTGCTCGGCGCGATGGAGCTCGGCTACATGCTCGACTGCGCCGAGGCGACGATCGTGTCGGCGATCGAGCGCAAGGAGTCGCGCGGCGCGCAGTACCGTCTCGACTACCCCGAGCGCGACGACGACGAGTGGCTCAAGCACATCAACGTCACGCGCGGTCCGGACGGCGACCCCGAGATCTCCTACTCGCCGGTCACGATCACGAAGTGGGAACCCGAAGTGAGGAAGTACTGAGCATGGCCGAGTTCACGCTGAGACTGCGACGCTATGACCCGGAATCCGGCGAGGCCGCCTACTGGGAGGAGCACACGATCGACCTGGAGCCGCACCGCTCGGTGCTCGAGGGCATCCTCCAGGCCAGGGCGCGCTTCGACGGCTCGATCGGCATCCGCTGCTCGTGCCGGGCGGCGATCTGCGGCTCGTGCGGCGTGCGCATCAACGGCAAGCCCGACCTCGCCTGCCACACCCATCTCGGCCGCGCCCAGAAGCACGCGCGCGATGGCATCATCGAGGTCGAGCCGATGGGCAACATGCCCGTCATCAAGGACCTCATCGTCGACATGGAGGCCGTGCACTGGAAGAAGATCCGCCGCGTCACCCCGTGGCTGATCCCCAAGCTGCCGGTGCCCGAGCGCGAGAACATCGTGCCGCGCGAGGCGATGGTCGACGTGACGCAGTCGATGGCCTGCATCCAGTGCGGCGCCTGCGTGTCCGATTGTCTGTCGATGGAGGTCGACCCGGAGTTCATCGGCCCGGCCGCCCTGGCGAAGGCCTACCGCTTCGTCGGCGACCCGCGCGACGACCAGCACCGCGAGCGGCTGGAGGACCTGGCGGAGGACCCGCACGGGATCTATGACTGCACGCACTGCTTCCAGTGCATCGACGCCTGCCCCAAGGGCGTCGCGCCGATGAGCCAGATCATGCGCCTGCGGCGGCTGGCCGGCAATGACTTTCAGATCGAGGACAGCAATAACGGTGAACGCCACGAGGCCGCGTTCGTCTCACTGGTCAAGCAGTACGGATTGCTCAACGAGGCGGAGCTCCTGCCCCGCTCCTACGGCGGCGACTCGCCGCTGGCGAAGTTCAAGCCGGCGGCGGCGGCCGAGCTGTCGAGCTCGCTGCCCGTGATCGCCAAGGCGCTGCTGCGCCGCAAGGTGACGCCGGCCGCCGTCTTCAAGCCGCACAAGCTGGCCAAGGCCGACCTCGCTGCCGTCAAGCGCATCTACGAGACGTTCGAGGGGCGCGAGGAGCGCGACGAGTTCAACATCTACATCTCCGGCCGCGACGAGGATCTGACATGAAGGTCGCCTACTGGCCCGGCTGCGTCTCGCGCGGCTTCACGCCCGAGCTGCACGGCTCGATGGCGAAGGTCGCCCCGCTGCTCGACATCGAGCTGGTCGCGCTGGATCGCGCGTCGTGCTGCGGTGCCGGCGTCCTCGCCGAGCACAACACCGAGCTTGCCGACGCGCTCAACGCGCGCACGTTCGCGCTCGCCCAGCAGGCGGAGGGCACGGCGCTGATGATGAACATCTGCTCGACCTGCCAGGGCGCGCAGTCCGAATGCCAGGAGCGCCTCGATGCGAGCGCCGAGTACCGCGCCCGGATCAACGAGACGCTGGCCGCGGAGGGCCTGAAGTACGAGAAGGGCCTGACGAACAAGAACTTCCTCTGGCTGCTCGTCGAGGAGATCGGGCTGGAGGAGCTGCGCACGAAGGTGGTGCG
>JBBSQG010000131.1:0-7757 GCA_038258125.1 Solirubrobacterales bacterium | reverse complement strand
GGGCTGAAGGACTGGACGATCGACGCGCTGCCGCGCAGCGTCGCGCTGCCCGGGACGGGGGAGAGCGTGCGGGCCTACCCGGCGCTCGTCGACGAGGGCGACAGCGTCGCGGTGCGCGTCTTCGAGACGCCCGGCGCGCAGGCGGCAGCGATGCACGCCGGCACGCGCGCGCTGCTGCGGCTCGTCGTGGCGTCACCGCTACGTACCGTGCAGCGCGGGTTGGCGGGGAGCGCGGCGCTGACGCTGGCCGGCGCGCCGCACGGGGGCGCGGCGGCTGTCCTCGCTGACGCGCTCAACGCGGCCTTCGACGAGCTGGTCGCGTCCGGCGGCGGGCCGGCCTGGGATGCGGCCGCCTTCGCCGCGCTGCGCGCCCACGTCGCGGCCCGGCTGCCCGCCGCCACCGTCGCGATCGTCGCCGCCGCCGTCGCCGCCCTCGACGCCGCCGCAGAGCTGCGCGCGCGGCTGGAGGAGCTTCCGCCGGACCCGGCTTTGCAGCCCGCGCGCCTGGACGTCGCCGGGCAGCTCGGCGGCCTCGTCCATCCCGGCTTTATCGCCGCCACCGGCAGCGAGCGCCTGCCCGACGTCGTGCGCTACCTCCGCGCCGCCACGCGCCGCTTGGAACGCCTGCCAGACGCCGTCGCCGCCGACCGCGATCGGATGAACGTCATCCGCGAGCTCGAGGTCGCCTACCGCGCCCGCGGCGGGCGTGGCGCCGTGCCCGACGTGCACTGGATGCTGCAGGAGCTGCGCGTCGCGCAGTTCGCCCAGGGGCTGGGCACGCGCGGCCCGGCGTCGGCGAAGCAGGTTCGGCGCGCGCTGGCGGGTGCCGCGCGAGCATGACTGCGACTGCGCTCAGCGCGTTCCGGGCGCTCAGGCCCTGGAATGCGCGGTGCGGGAGCCGTCGGGCGGTTGCGTGGCTGCGGGCTGAGCGCGTTACGGGCGCTGAGGCCCCGGAATGCGCGGTGCGAAGGTCTGCGTCCCGTGGTTGCGGTATGAATCGTGGGATGAAGGACGAAGACGACTGGGTCGGCACGCCGCCCGAGGGCTTTCACTCCCGCGACAAGGCCGATCCCGAGTTCTGGCGCGCCCAGTACCGCAAGCAGATGGGCCTGGCCGGGGCTGGACTGCTCGTCGTCGTGCTGCTGCTCGTCGTGGTGATCCTCGTCGGCTGACGACAACGCGGCCCGTCGCGGAGGCGTAGCGTTCGCCCGGATGCCCTGCCTGTCGCTGCTGCTGGCCCTCATCTCACCTCGCCTGGCGCTGTTTGCCATGTGGGTGTTCAGCGACATCCTCGGCCGCGCCTTCGACACCTGGCTGCTGCCGGTCCTCGGCTTCTTCCTGTTGCCGTGGACGACGCTCGCCTACGCGCTGATGTGGAACAACGCGACGCACGAGGTGACCGGCTTTGAATGGTTCATCGTCGTGCTGGCCTTCCTCGCGGATCTCGCCGCGCACGGCGGCACGGCGCGCGGACGCGGCTGACAGAGGCCGCGCCCGCCGTCGGCGCTTGCCTACGTCGTCGGGTCGGCCGCGCAGCCTGCGTGCCCGCAGAGGCAGGAGTGGCCCTCGTGGTCGTGTCCCGCGTGTTCCTTGCAGTGGTCTGAGCAGAAGCCGTCCTCGCGTGCGGCGCACGTGCAGCCCGCGCCTCCACAGGTGTTCTCAGCCATCGATTCGCTCCTCGCAGTTCGCCATTGCAGATCCTGACCGGGACGGTACCCCGGCGCCGCGATCGCCACCCGCCGGCCTCGCATGGACGCCGATGCGCCGGGGTAGGTGCGCATCGACACAAACCTTTGAGGAGAGGGGAAGGCCATGTCGACCACTGAGCCCGCCGTCGATTGGAAGGCGGTCGAGCAGTCGCCGGAGTTCGTGGAGCTGATCGCCGTGCGTCGGCGCTTCGTCCTGCCGGCGACGATCTTCTTTCTCGCCTGGTACTTCGGCTTCGTCCTGCTGGCGGGCTACGCGCCGGACTTCATGGCGGAGTCCGTCTACCAGGGCCTGACGGTCGGCTACTGCCTGGCACTGACGCAGTTCGTCATGGTCTTCGCACTCGGGTACGCGTACCTGCGCCGCGCCGACCGGGTGTTCGACCCGCTCGCCGCGAAGGTCGTCGAGAAGGCGCTCGGCGCCGCGGATGCGCGCGGCGGCGACGGCGTCCACGGCATTGGCCCGGACCCCGCTGCCGGTGCCCCGACCGGCCCGGAGGGCACGCGATGACCGTCATCGCCGCCACGAACGTCGAGGCGCTCGTCATCTTCGCGATCGTCCTGTCGATCACGCTCGTCGTCACCTACTGGGCCTCGCGCCGGATGACCGGCGCGGACGTCTTCTGGGCCGCCGGCCGCTCGATCAGCGGCGTGCAGAACGGCCTCGCGATCTCCGGCGACTATCTGTCGGCCGCGTCGTTTCTCGGCATCGCCGGCCTGATCTACATCTTCGGCTTCGACGGCTTTCTGTACTCCGTCGGCTTCCTCGTCGCGTTCCTGACAGTGATGTTCCTGCTTGCCGAGCGGATGCGAAACGCCGGCAAGTACACGATCGCCGACGTGCTCTCGTTCCGCCTGCGAGAGCGCCCCGCGCGCACCGCCGCCGCGCTCGGCACGCTGAGCGTCGCGGCCTTCTACCTCATCGCGCAGATGGTCGGCGCCGGCGTCCTGATCCAGGCGCTCGTCGGGATCGACTTCGCGCTCGCCGTGCTCATCACCGGCGTGATGATGCTCTGCTACGTCATCTTCGGCGGCATGCTCGCCACGACGTGGGTGCAGATCATCAAGGCCGTCCTGCTGATGATCGCGATCCTCGTGATGTCCGTGTTCGTGCTCGAGAAGGTCGGCTTCAACCCGATCGAGCTGTTCAACCGCGCCGAGGCGAACACGACCGCCGAGTCGACCTTCAGCCTCGGACCCGGCACCTTCCTGTCGAGTCCGATCGACACCGTCTCCTTGGGGATCGCGCTCGTGCTCGGCACCGCGGGGCTGCCGCACATCCTCATGCGCTTCGTCACCGTCCCGGACTCCCGGGCGGCGCGCTCGTCGGTCGTGTGGGCGATCTTCATCATCGGCGCGTTCTATGTGCTGACGACGTTCGTCGGCTTCGGCGCCCGTGCGCTGCTCGGCCAGGAGGGCGTAGCCGCCGCCGGGGCCGGCGGCAACCTCGCCGCTCCGAACCTCGCGCAGTTTCTCGGTGGAGGAGAGGGCACGTTCGGCGGTGACCTGTTCCTCGCCATCGTGGCGGCGGTCGCCTTCGCCACGATCCTCGCCGTCGTCGCCGGGCTCGTCCTGTCGGCCTCGGGTGCGGTCGCCCACGACATCTGGTCAAACGTCATCCGCAAAGGCCGCGACTCCGAGCACGAGGAGGTGCTCGTCGCGCGGGTGGCCGCGGCGTCGATCGGCGCGATCGCGATCGCGATCGCGATCATCGGCGGGTCGGGTCTGAACGTGTCGTTCATGGTCGGCCTCGCGTTCGCCGTCGCAGCGAGCGCGAACTTCCCGGCGCTGCTGCTGGCGCTCACCTGGCGGCGCTTCAACACCGCCGGCGCGGTGACCGGCGTGCTGTTCGGTGTCGTCAGCGCGGTCGGCCTGGTGATCATCTCGCCCAAGGTCTGGCCCGGGCCCGACGGGGAAGGCGGCGCGCTGTCGTTCTATGACCTCGCCAACCCGGGGATCGTCTCGATCCCGCTCGGCTTCATCGGCTGCTGGCTGGGCACGATGCTCTCCAATGAGCACGGCAACGAGCGCGAGTTCGCCGAGCTGCGGGTGCGCGCGGAGACCGGGCTGGGGTCGGAGAAGGCTGGCACCTAGGTCTAGGTCTAGGCACGGGGGCCCCGAAAATGTTCTGCGGGAAAGGTCAAGTCCCGGCGCGACCGAGCCGATAGGAACCTCGAAGGCACTCCCTCTCCTTCACCCCGAGTCTCCTCCTCCAACCCCCGACCACCCCCGACCAGCCCCACCCACGTAGTCCCTCTCCTCCTCAACCGAAGGCCCGCGGTGACCCCCCGCGGGCCTTCGGCGGTTAAGCCTGACTGGCAGTGGGGGCTGGCGTGCGCGCGGCATGGCCGGCGTCGCGACTACAATCTCCCGTCGTGCCGCTCTACGTCTACAAGCGCGAGGACGGGTCGACCGTGGAGTTCCAGCAGTCGATCCACGACGATGCGCTGACGACCTGCCCGGAGACCGGGCAGCCGATGGAGCGCATCCTGCAGGCGTTCGGATCCGCGCAGATGCCCACGCGGTTTCATGCCGAGGGTCTCACGCGCAAGCGCACGTCGTACTGACGCCGGTCACGCCGCCGGATCGAGCGTGACCTTGCCCGTCGTGCGCCGCGCGGCGAGGTCGGTCTGCGCCTGGGCGGCCTGGTCGAGCGGGTAGGCCGGGCCGGTCACGACGCGCAGCTCGCCGCGGGCGACGCGCGCGAACAGGTCGGCGAGCGCGTCGTCGACCATCGCCGGGCGGCCGAGGCAGTGAAAGAACCAGAAGCCGACGACCGCGCGTGAGTGACGCATGAGCGAGCCGCTGCGCGGCGCGTTGGCATCGCCCGAAGCGATGCCGTATACGACGAGCCGTCCGAACGGCGCCAGCGCGGCGAGCGACGCGTCGAACACCGCGCCGCCGGCCAGCTCGAAGACGGCGTCGACCGGCGGGCCGAGGTTCGCCTCGATCAGCCGCTCGGTCAGCCCGTCGGCGGCGCCGTCGACGGCGGCATCGGCGCCGAGCTCGAGCGCCAGCGCGCGCTTGTCCGCGGTCGACGCCGTGGCGATCACGCGCCCGGCGCCGAGCGGCTTGCCCAGCTGCACGGCGAGCGACCCGACGCCGCCTGCCGCGGCATGCACGACGACGCTCTCGCCGGGCGCCACGCGACCGCTCGTGCGGTACAGGTGCCAGGCGGTCAGGCCTTGCAGGACAAGCGCGAGCGCGGTCTCGTCTTCGACCCCGTCGGGAATCGGGAATGTCAGCGCGACGGGCGCGACGGCGTACTCGGCGTAGCCACCGGAGCCGCACAGCGCGACGACGCGCTCGCCGGTGTCCTCGCGCACGCCGGCGACCTCCGAGCCCGGCACGAGCGGCAGCGCGTCCTTGGCGAGATAGGTGTTCGTGCGCCGATGCGTGTCGGCGAAGTTCAGCCCGGCCCGGGTGACGCGCACGAGTACCTCGCCCACGCCGGGCTCTGGGACGGGCAGCTCGACGAGCTCGAGCACCTCGGGGCCGCCGTACTCGGACATCTGGATAGCGCGCATCCTGGGCCGAGGCTACCCGCGCGGAGCGCGATCGATCATCTCGCGCCCTTCGCTAGGTTCCCCCACCATGTCTCTCACAGTCGTTGGATCGATCGCGTTCGACGCGGTACAGACACCGCACGGCGGGCGCGAGCGCATGCTCGGAGGCGCCGCCACGCACTTCTCCCTCGCCGCCTCGTTCTTTGACGAGGTGCGCGTCGTCGGCCCGGTCGGCGACGACTTCGGCGCCGACGAGTACGCCGTCCTGCATGGACGCAACGTCAACACCGAGGACATCGAGCACGTCGCCGGCGGCAAGACGTTCTTCTGGAAGGGGGTCTACCACGAGAACATGAACTCGCGCGACACGCTGGAGACCGACCTCAACGTCTTCGAGCACTTCGACCCCAAGCTCTCGCAGGCCTCGATGGACTGCGACGTGCTGTTCCTGGCGAACATCTTCCCCGCGCTGCAGCTCAACGTCCGCAAGCAGTGCGAGCAGGCGAAGTTCGTCGCGCTGGACTCGATGGACCTGTGGGTGAACATCGCCCGTGAGGCGCTCGTCGCGGCGATCTCGGAGGTCGACTGTGTGATCCTCAACGACTCCGAGGTCGAGCTGTTCACCGGCGAGCGCGAGGTCGTCGCCGGCGCGCGCAAGATCATGGAGCACGGCCCGTCGTCGATGGTCGTCAAGCTCGGCAAGTACGGCGCGGCGCTCGTCACGTCCGAGGACTCGTTCTGGATCCCCGCCTTCCCGGTCGACTTCGTCGCCGATCCGACCGGTGCGGGCGACTCGTTCGCCGGCGGCTTCGTCGGCTGCATCGCCGCGCACGGCGGCGAGGCGACGCCGGAGGTGCTCAAGCTCGCGATGGCCTACGGGACGGCGGTCGCCTCCTACAACGTCGAGGAGTTCGGAACCGAGCGCGTGGCGCGCCTGACCGGCCCGGAGATCGTCGAGCGCGTCGCCGAGCTGCGGCGGATCACGTCCTTCGAGACGCCGGACGTCGCGCTGAAGGGCTGACGGACGGGGCGCCGCGTGGCTGCGCAACGACTGCGGGGCCCGGTTCGGGCCCCGCACGCGTCGTCTGTGCTGCGAGCTCTCAGCCGAGGAAGCCGGTGTCGCCGACGGCCTGGAGGATCGCCTTCTCGGAGCGGCGCCGGTCGAAGTCCCGCGGGGCGGGCGGGTCGCCGTTGATGAAGCGAATCCACGCGGCGTGGCGCGCCTCGACGGTGGCGATCGTGCCGGCGGCGGCCAGCGTGCCGGGCACGAAGATGTTCTTCACCTGGCCGAGATAGGCCATGACGCCGGTGTCCTCGAGCACCTGCGCCGTCGCGGCGAACTTCGCCGTGCCGGTCGCGTCGCCGAAGTCGAACTTCGGCGACTTGATCGCCTTGGCGCCCAGCGCGCCCTTGAGGAACGTGACGTGCTTGGCCTCGTGCTTGGCAACCGTCTCGGCGAACGTCTTCAGCGGCGCGCTCGTGCCGTAGGCGGCGTTCGCGACGGCCTCCTTGTAGAAGGCGGCCTCGAGATACTCCAGCGTGAGCGCGTAGTTGAGGATCTTCACGTCGTTGCTCGCCGACTTGCGCGTCGTGGAGATCTTCGCCTCGGCGCTGCTGAGGATCCCGGTGAACATCGCGCTGCCGACGAGCAGGCCGCCACCGGCGAGCACGCCCTTCTTCAGGAAGTCGGCGCGGTCAACACCGGCCGCCTCGGCGGCATCGCGAATCGCGCCGTCGCCGTCGACCATCTCGAGGTTGAATGGATGTGACACAGGTGGTTTCTCCCGGTGTGGGTGATGTTCAGTGGTTGCGCAGGCTGACGGTCTAGGCGCCTGCCGCCGCGGCGGCCACCTGGCCCCCGGCGATGCCGAGCACGACGGCGCAGAGCGCGAGGATGGCGAGGCGGCGGGGGTTCATGACGGCTACAAGAACGTGGGGCGACGCGCCGCGGATCACGCGCTCGGCGTGCAGATGGGGTGCCGTCCGCCACAGCTGGCGCCGCCGCGCTCGGCGCACCCGCCGCGCCGCGCCTCCGGTGCTTGGCAGTCGTGCGCGCCGGGGGCGGGACGGGTACGCTGACACCGAGTGACCGCGACCTTCATCTTCCTCATGATCATCCTGAAGCTCCCAATCTTCGGGCTCTTCTACATCGTCTGGTGGGCGATCAAGTCTCCGCCCGAGCCCGAGCCGGTCACCGGTGAGGACGGCGGCACGAAGCGTCCGCTGAACCCGCGCCCGCGCCAACCGCACCCGCGTCCCGTGCGCCCGCGCCACCCCCGTCGCGGCCCGCACGGCGCGCCAACGGGCGCAGGACGGGCCCCCCGGGCGCGTCACCGTGGGGGCCAAGCACAACATCCTGGCCTCCGACGCCCTTTTCGTGGACACGGCGACGGAGGTGCTCGACGCCCATGGCGTGGCCCACACCTTGGTGGCCGACAACGCCTGCGGCCACCTGATCGCCACCGGCCAGGTCGACGCCGTGTTCGTCGGCGCCGACCGCATTGCGGCCAACGGCGATGTGGCCAACAAGATCGGCACCTATCTC
>JBBSQG010000130.1:0-7798 GCA_038258125.1 Solirubrobacterales bacterium | reverse complement strand
CGTAGAACCACGTCAGCGCGAACGGCAGCGCGAGCGCGACGACGGCGGTCGACGCCACCGACAGCCCGCCGAACGCCGACGGCAGCGCCAGCCGCGCGAGCACGCAGAGCCCGGCGCCGACCGCGCCCGCGACGAGCGCCACCCGCAGCGTGACGCGCAGCGCATCGCGCGGCGCCCAGCGCCCGGAGGCGACGTAGTAGGCGACGCCGTGCTCGATCCCCAGCGAGCAGGCGACCGTGAGCAGCAGGACGAGCGTCAGCGCGATCGCAAAGCCGCCCGTGCCCTCGGGTCCGAGCATGCGCGCGACGAAGATCGTCGTCGCGGCGCCGGTGGCCGCGACGGTGAAGCGGCTCGCGGCGGCCATCACGGCGCCGCCGGTCATCGGCCGCAACGAGGAGTCTGGCGGCTCGAGGGCCATTCCCCCACAGTTTGTCCTACGCTGGGCGGCGACGATGGCCGTGCCGCTCTTCAACACGACGACGCCGCTCGCGCCCCTGCGCGGCGAGATCGACGCGGCGATCGGCGGCGTCATCGACGACGGCCGCTTCATCCTCGGCCCGAACGTCACCGCCTTCGAGCAGGAGTTCGCCGGCTACTGCGGCGCCGCTCACGCGATCGGCGTGGCGAACGGCACCGATGCCCTGACGATCGCCCTGCGCGCGATGGGCGTCGGCCCCGGCGACGACGTCGTCGTCCCGTCGTTCACGTTCTACGCGAGCGCCGAGGCGATCCCGCCGACCGGCGCGCGGCCCGTGTTCTGCGACGTCGACCCCGACACGATGTGCGTCACCGCCGAGACGGTCAAGGCGGCGCTGACGCCGCAGACGAAGGCCGTGATCGCGGTGCACCTGTTCGGCAACGTCGCCCCGGTCGCGGAGATCGAGGCGCTCGGCGTGCCGGTGCTCGAGGATGCCGCGCAGTCCGCCGGCTCGACCACGCCCGCCGGCCGCCCCGGCGCGCTCGGCACCGCGGCCACGTTCAGCTTCTTTCCCTCCAAGAACCTCGGCTGCTTCGGTGACGGCGGGGCGATCACCACGAGCAACCAGGAGATCGCCGACCGCGCGCGGATGCTGCGCTTCCACGGCTCCTGGGACAAGGTCACCTACGAGCACGTCGGCTACAACTCGCGCCTCGACGACCTGCAGGCGGCGATCCTGCGGGTGCTGCTGCCGCACCTCGACACGTGGGCGGACGGCCGCCGCGCCGCCGGCGAGCACTACGCGGCGGCCGGCGTGGACGAGCTCGTGACGCCCCAGAGTGTCGCGGGCGACTGCGCCCCGGCGTGGCACCTCTATGTCGTGCGCAGCGACCGCGTCGACGAACTCGCCGCCGGCCTGAAGGAGGCCGGCATCGGCCACAAGGCCTACTACCGCACGCCGGCGCATCGCCAACCGGCGATGGCGCCGTTCGGCGCGGGCGTCGAGTTGCCCGCGACCGACGAGGCCGCCCGCACGCATCTCGCCATCCCGATGAGCCCGGTGCTCGACGGTGAGCAGGCCGCCGAGGTCGTCGCGGCAGTGCGGACCGCGCTCGCCGCGGGCGTCCGCGCCTAGCTTCGGCCGTTGGCCCAGCCGCGGATCCTGCACGCCCCCGCCGACGTCGGCGGCCATGCGTACGGCCTGTCGCGCGGCGAGCGCGCCCTCGGCGTCGAGAGCGACGTGGCGGTCCTGACGGCGGGCCCGTACGGCTACGGCGCCGACATCCGGCTGGACCTGACGGACCTGCCGACGTGGCGGGTCATCCGCCGGCGCGCGGGGTTCGCGCGCCACGCGCTCGCGCACTACGACGTCATCCACCTGAACTTCGGCCACCCGATCGTCGCGCTGCGCCGCGGCCCGTTCGTGCTGAGCGAGCTGCCGGCGCTCAAGCGCGCGGGCAAGACCGTGATCGTGACCTTCCAGGGCTGCGACGTGCGCCCGCAGGCCGCCTGCGCCTGCACCTCGCCGGTGTGCGCGGCACAGGACGCCAACCGGCTGCCCAACGCGCGCCACATGCTGCGCCACGCCGACCGCGTCTACCACCTCAACCCGGACCTGCGGCATTGGCTTCCGGGCAGCCGCTTCCTGCCCTACGCAAGCGTCGACGTGCGCGCGATCGTCCCGTCGCCGCCGCCCGCGGGCGACGAGCTCGTCGTCGCCCACGGCCCGACGAACCGCGAGGTCAAGGGCACCGAGCACGTCATCGCCGCGGTCGACGCGCTGCGCGGTGAGGGCGTCGCGGTGCGGCTGGACCTAGTCGAGGGCGTAACCCGCGACGAGGCCCTCGCGCGCTTCGGCGCCGCGGACGTGATCGTCGACCAGCTGCGGATCGGCTGGTACGGCGGCCTCGCCGTCGAGGGCATGGCGCTGGGCCGTCCGGTGTTGGCCGCGATCCGCGAGGGCGATCCGGCAGACAACCCGTTCGGCGCCGCGCTGCCGGTCGTGCGCAGCGGGGCTGAGCGCCTGCGCGACGACCTGCGCGCGCTGCTCGCCGACCCCGCGCGGCGCGCGCGGATCGGCGCCGAGGGACGGGCGTTCGTCGAGCGCCACCACGATCCGCGCACGATCGCGCGGTCCCTGCTCGACGACCTCGGCTACCGTAGCGCCCCGTGAATCCCGCCCTGCTGCAGCTGCTCGTCGATCCCGCCGGCGGCCAGCCGCTCATCGTCGATGACGGAACGCTCGTCGCGAGCGATGGCGCCCGCTACGAGATCCGCGCGGGGATCGCCCGCCTCGCCGATCCGGCCGGCAGCGGCCAGGAGGACGCGTTCGACACGTTCTCGTGGAAGTGGACCCACGTGTCGCCGGAGGAGATCGACCAGCGGGTCGCCGCGCAGTACGCCTGGTACGACCAGCGCTATGGCTTCGACGGCGACGACGGGCTGGCGGCCCTGCTGGCCGGCCGCGACCGGATCCTCGAGGCCGGCACCGGCATCGGCGGCGACGCCGCCCGCTTCGCGCGCCTGGCGCCACACGCCGAGGTCGTCGCGATCGACCTCAGCCAGGCGATCGAGGTGGCGGCACGGCGCTTCGGCGGCCCGGCGAACCTGCACTACGTCCAAGCGGACATCATGAACCTGCCGTTCGCGCCGGGCACCTTCGACTTCATCTCCGCCGAGCAGGTCATCCACCACACGCCCGACGCCGAACGGGCCTTTCACGGGCTGGCGGAGCGGCTGGCGCCCGGCGGCGTGTTCGCCGCCTACCTCTACCGCGTGAAGGCGCCCCTGCGCGAGCTCGCCGACGACTGGATCCGGGAGCGCGCGACGGTCATGGAGCCCGACGAGGCGATGGACCTCGGCCGCGACCTAGCCGAGCTCGGCCGCGAGCTGCAGCGCGTCGGCGGCACGGTGACGCTCAAGCGGGGCGTGCCGCTGCTGGGCATCGAGCCCGGCGAGCACGACGTGCAGCGGCTCATCTACTGGACGATGCTCAAGTGCTTCTGGAACGACGACTTCTCGCCGAACCTCAACGCGCTCGTCAACTACGACTGGTACGCCCCGGTCCACGCCTCCCGGCATACGCCTGAAGAGGTGCAGGAGTGGTGCGCCGCGGCCGGCCTGGACATCGACCGCCTCGACGTCAGCGACGCCGCGATCAGCGTCCTGGCGCGGCGGCCGGTGTGAGCCCGCGGCCAGGCCGGCAGGCGCCCGCGATGCTGAGGGAACTCCTCGTCTGCCCCGTCTGCCACGGAGCGCTCGACGGCCTGCTGTGCAGCGACTGCGACCGCTCCTACCGCAGCGCCGGCGGGGTGCTCGATCTCACGCCGATCCCGCCGCCGGACGGCGAGGTCCGGGATCGATGGGGGCTGTGGGAGGCGCTGCAGGCAAACGGCGAACAGGCCTACGACATCGACCCGCCGAGCAGCCTCTCGGTCGGCGACCGCGACGACGTGCGCGCGTTCGCGCGCTTCGCGCAGCTCGACGGGCGCGTCCTCGATGTCGGATGCGGGCCGCAGAGCCTGCCGTCGTACGCCGCCGGGATGACCGGCGAACTCGTCGGCATCGACCCGCTGGTCGGCGAGCAGCCGCGGGGCTTCACGTTCGTCAAGGGCATCGCCGAGTACCTCCCGTTCGCCGATGCGACGTTCGACCGCGTGTTGTTCGCCACGTCTCTGGACCACGTCCTCTCGCCCGCGCTCGCCCTCGCCGAGGCACGCCGCGTCACCGCGCGCGGCGGCGCCGTGATCGTGTGGTTCGGCGAGCAGGCGGCGCCCCCCTCGCTGCGGGCGCGTGCCCGCGAGGGGGCGCGGATGCTGCGGCGCGGCGAGCTGGCCGAGGTCGCCCGCGCCGCTCGTGCGGCGCTGCGGCCGCGTCCGGCGCAGAACGTGGTCACCGTCCAGACCCCGGCCGCGACGATGACCTTCCAGGTACCCGAGGGCGCGGTCGACGCCTTTCACTTCGCGCATCCCGATGCGCCGGCGATCATGCACTGGCTGGACGCCGCGGGTCTCACGGTCGAGGCGGTCGATCGCCCGATGCCCGACCACTGCTTCATCCGCGCGCGACGCCCGGATTAGCCATGCCTCGAGTCGGCGAAGGCGCGATCAGCGTTCTGGCGCGTCGTCCGCGCTGACCGCCGCGAAGCGCGCGGCCCGTCGGAGTCCGGGCGCCGGCGCGAGCCGGTTGCGGACGAGGCCGTGCTCGATCCGGGGAAGCGAGCGGCTGTAGACGGACTTCAGCGGGTGAAAGAGATCGATGAGCGCGACCGGCTCGCCGGCCCAGATGTGGCGGTAGATCGCGCCGTAGAGGTACATGGCCGTCTCGTCGGAGTGGTACTTCGCGGCGTACGCGGCGGCGGCGCGCCCGAGCCGCTCGCGCAGGGCGGGGTCGAGGACGAGCTCGCGCAGGCGGTCGGCGATCGTCTCGGGTGACGCTGACAGGATCGGGCACTCGTCGAGGTAGGAGTACCGCCGCAGCACGTCGGTGAGACGGTCGTCCTCGAGGTTGGCCACGACCGGCAGACCGGCCGCCATGCCCTCGATGGCGTTGAGCGCGTAGCCGGTGGCGATGAGCTGGTCGGCGAGCACGTCGACCTCACTGGTGAGGATCCGCTGCACCTCGCTGTTCTGGACACCCTCGATCAGGACGAGCTCGACGTCGAGGCCCTCTGCGCGCAGCTGCTCGATGGCGGCCAGGATGAACTCCGTCCCCTTGAAGCCGCGGTGGTTCGGGGCGTGCGCGATGCGGACAGGGCCGCCACTGCGCCCGTCCGCGCGCGAGTACGGTCGCTCGCGCTGCCAGCGCGTGACGTCGATCGTCGCGACGCTCGCCGGCAGCACGTCCCAGCGACCGAGGCCGTCCATCATCAGCCCGCCGAACATGCAGTCGGCGTGCTCGGTCCAGTACATGACCCTCTTGCGCGTCCGCGCCTCCCGGCGGGCGAGCATCGGGTAGCTCGAGAGCAGCGCGTGGCGCAGGGAGAGGTCGGCGATCTGCGATGACAGGTGCGCGTCGTTGCCGTGCGCCTGCGACACGACGCGCGCACCGGCGAGATGTAGCAGCTGGGCCTCGAAGCGCCAGAGCGGCGTCAGGCCGAGGAAGCCGCCGGAGTAGTGGTGCTGGAAGACGTCGGCGCGAAACAGCGACCGGACGAAGGCCGCGTAGGGCCCGAGCAGGAACGCGAGCCCCGGCGGCACGAGATCCTCATAGAGGACGTCGAAGTCCTCCGGGCGGTTGATCCGCGCGTAGACCTCCTGCATCACGGTCTCCGACTCGTAGCCGGCCTTCTGCAGGGCCCGCGACCAATGGCCGTAGGAGAGGATCGGCTCCGGTCCCCATACGATCCGCGGGCGCTCGCGCCGCCGCGAGCGGCGCAGCCGTGCGAGGACAGCCGCCGCCGCGAGCGCCGGCAGCATCGCCAGCGCCAGCAGATGCTCGGCCGGCACGACGAGGGCGCGTCGAACGCCCATCGGCAGCAGGCGTCGCAACGTGTCGAGCGGGCTCATCCGGCCGGCACTCTATCCCGCCCTCCGCGCGTGATAGCGCTGCACTAGCCTGCCGACATGCCGGTCGACGCCCAGGACGCCGCCACGGCTGAGGGGACCGCAGGCGGCGCGCGCGGGCTCGGCATCGAGATCCGCCGCCTCGGCGGACAGACGCTGATCTACGGGTTCGGCGGCGCCGCGCTGCAGATCGTCGGCATCGCGACGCTGCCGATCCTGGCCCGCGTCTTCACCCCGACGGACTACGGAATCCTCGAGCTCGGGATGGTCGTCATGGCGATCCTCATGATCGTTGTCGACGGCGGGATGGCGTCGGCGTCGCAACGCAGCTACTTCGACTACGGCGACGAGCATGAGGCCGAGCGGCGGCGGGTCCTGGTCACCGCGCTGATCTTCCAGCTCGTCATCGGGGTGCTCCTGGCCGCGCTCCTCGCGGTGTTCGCGGCGCCGATCTCCCGCGCGCTGTTCGATGGGCGCGACGAGAGCGTGCTGATCGTGCTCGTCGGCGTCTCCCTGCCCGCTTTCGCGCTGGCGCAGTTCACGCGCGAGGTCCTGCGCCTGGAGTTCCGTGCCTGGTCGTACCTCGCCACATCGATCGCAGGCGCGACCGTCGCCGCCACGATCACGATCCTCGCGGTCGTCGCGTGGGACGGCGGCGTCGCCGGGGCATTCGTCGGAGCGCTCTGCGGCTGGATCGCCGGAGCCCTGTGGGGCATCGCCCTCGTCTGGCGGCGCCTCGTCGCGCGCCCGTCGCGTCGTGAGCTCGCCGTCATGCTCCGCTACGGGGTGCCGTTGATCCCAGTCGCGCTGTCGCTGTGGGCGCTGTCGCTGATCGACCGCGTGATGCTCGCGCACCTCGCCGACCTCGACGAGCTCGGGCAGTACGCGATCGCCAGCCGCCTCGCGGTTCCGGTCATGATGATCGTCATGGCGCTCGCGCTCGCGTTCTCGCCGTTCATCCTGTCGCTGCACCAGAGCGACCCCGAGCGCGAGAAGCATGTTCGCGGCCGCGTGCTAACGGACTTCACCGCGGCATTGTGCGTCGTCGGCCTGGTCAGCGCGCTCTGGGCGCGCGAGCTCGGCGAGCTCGTCGCACCCGAGTTCGACGAGGCGTTTCGCGCCGTCGGGCTCGTCGCCTTCGGCCTGGTCGCGTTCGGCGTCTCCAGCGTGGTCGTGGCGGGGATCTCGATCGCACGCCAGACGCAGTGGCTGACGCTCTACTCGGTGATGGCGGCGCTCGCCAACGTGGGCCTGAACTTCGTGCTGATCCCGCGCTTCGGGCAGGTGGGCGCGGCGACGGCGACGCTGTGCGCCTACGTGCTGCTGACGGCGCTGTACTACCACCGCGCCCAAGTCCTCTACCGCACCCCCTATCGCCCCGGGGTCGTCGCCGCGACGTTCGCGCTCGGTCTCGCGCTCATGCCGCTCGGCGCGATCGACTACGAGAGCTGGGCGCTGGCCTGGACGGTCAAGCTCGCCGCGCTCGGGGCATTCCTGCTCGCGCTGCGGCCGCTCGGCGTCGTGGCCGCCGGTGACGTGCGCCGCGCCCTGGCGTGGGGCCGCGCCGGGATCGGGCGCTAGCTGCCGTCCGTCCGCCGCAGGGCGGCGACCACGCCGGCCAGGCCGTCGTCGAGCGCCACCTGCGGCGTCACGCCGAGCCGCCGGCGCATCCGGTCGTTGTCGCCCAACAGGTCACCGGGCGGTCCGTCTCCCGCGTGGACGATCGTCGGCTCGATGGCGGCCGCCCGCGCGAGCCGCAGGACGATGTCGCGCACCGTCACCGTCTCGTCGCCGGCGACGTTCACGACGTCGACGCTCGCCTCCGCACCGGCGGCTGCGGCGATCGCGCGGGCGGCGTCCTCGACGTGGATCGGGT
>JBBSQG010000129.1:0-7813 GCA_038258125.1 Solirubrobacterales bacterium | reverse complement strand
TGCACCGCTTGTGGGTGGCGCACGAGGCGCGCCGGCGGCCCGTGGGCGTCAAACCCGCCACGCAGGCCGTGCGCGACGGGCCCGCCGCCACCGCGAGGCACGGATACCCTCAGCGGCCGATGAGCTTCTACGTCACGACGCCGATCTACTACGTCAACGCGGCCCCGCATCTCGGCCACGCCTACTCGACGATCGCCGCCGACGTGATGGCGCGTCACATGCGCCAGCGCGGCGAGGACGTCTTCTTCCTCACCGGCACCGACGAGCACGGCGAGCCGGTCGCGCTGGCCGCCGAGCGCGAGGGCCTCACGCCGCAGGAGCTCGTCGACCGCAACGCGCCGCGCTTCGTCGACCTCATGCCGCGCCTGAACACCTCCAACGACTTCTTCATCCGCACGAGCGATCCCGAGCACATGGCCAAGGTGCAGGAGATCCTCAGTGCCATTCGCGACAACGGGCACGTCTACGAGGGCGTCTACGAAGGCTGGTACTGCCCGCGCTGCGCGGACTTCAAGTCCGACAACGAGCTCGGGCCCGAGAACACGTGCCTGATCCACAAGACGCTGCTGATCCGGGAGAAGGAGGACAACTACTTCTTCCGCCTGTCGGCCTTCCAGGATGACCTGATCAAGCTGCTCGACGAGCAGCCGGACTTCGTCATGCCGCGCCACCGCTACAACGAGGCGCGCTCGTTCATCGAGTCCGGGCTGCAGGACGTGTCGCTGAGCCGCTCGACGTTCACCTGGGGCGTGCCGGTCCCGTGGGACGACAAGCACGTCTTCTACGTCTGGTTCGACGCGCTGCTGAACTACTACACGGCGCTGTCCTACGCGCGTGAAGGCGAGGACCTCACCGAGCGCTTCTGGCCGGCGCAGTTTCACCTCATCGGCAAGGACATCCTGAAGTTCCACACGGTCTTCTGGCCGGCGATGCTGATGGCCGCCGGGCTGCCGCTGCCCGCGCACGTCTTCGTGCACGGCTTCCTGCTCATCGGCAAGGACAAGATGGGCAAGTCGGCGGGCAATGCGATCGACCCCTTCGCGATCATGGACGAGTACGGCACCGATGCGCTGCGCTTCTACCTCATGCGCGAGGTCTCCTTCGGCCACGACGGCTCTGTCTCGATCGAGGGCTTCAAGGCGCGCTATGAGTCCGAGCTGGCCAACGACCTCGGCAACCTGGCCAGCCGCACGATCGCGATGGTCCACCGCTACCGCGACGGCACCGTGCCCGACGCGCCGCTGGACCCCGCGCTCGCGGCCGAGCTGGACGGACTCAATGGCGAGGTTGGCGGGCTGCTCGATCGCGCGGACCTGAGCGCCGCCGCCGACGCGATCTGGCTGCGCGTGCGGCGGCTGAACCGCTACGTCGAGGAGCAGGCACCGTGGACGCTGGCCAAGGACCCCGACCGCGCCGGCGAGCTGGACACCGTGCTCGCGTCGCTGACCGAGGCGCTGCGCGTCGTCGCCGTGCTGCTGCACCCGTGGATCCCCGAGAGCGCGGGCACGCTGCTCGGCGCGCTCGGCGCACCAGAGCTCGAGCTCGATGGCGCACGCATGCAGCAGGGCCGGCTCGGCGCGATCGACAAGCTCGCGCCGCTGTTTCCGAAGCACTGACAATCAGCCTGTTGCGTCGACCCGGCGTCCGGTGGGCGACCGAACGGGTAGGGCAGGGCGAGGCCAACCGATGATCGACAGCCACACCCACCTCCACGTCTGCAGGCCCGACGACGCCGATCTCGTCGCGGCCGCGGTCGACGCCGGCGTGCAGAAGATGCTCACCGTCGGCACGAACGGCGCCACCTGCCGCGCGGCGCTGCGGGCGGCCGAGCGCTTCGGGCAGGTGTACGCCGCGGTCGGGCGCCATCCCAACGAGGCGACCGGCTTCGATGACGCCGACCTCACAGAGCTGCGGGCGCTCGCCGAGCATCCCCGCTGCGTGGCGATCGGCGAGACCGGCCTGGACTACTACCGCGACCACGCGCCGCACGCCGACCAGCAACGCGCGTTCGCCGCCCACATCGAGCTGGCCCGCGAGACCGGCAAGCCGCTGGTCATCCACACCCGCTCGGCCGAGGACGAGACGATCGAAACGCTGCGCGAGCACGCCGCGGGCCTGGACGTGATCCTGCACTGCTTCTCGATGCCTGAGCGCCTCGACGAGTGTGTCCAGCAGGGCTGGTGGACCTCGTTCGCCGGCAACGTCACCTACCCCAAGGCGCAGGACATCGCCGCGGCCGCCGAGCGCGCGCCGGCCGAGCGGCTGCTCGTCGAGACCGACGCGCCGTACCTCACGCCGCAGGCGGTGCGCAAGGAGCGAAACCAGCCCGCCTACGTCGTGCATACGGCGCGCTTCGTCGCCGAGCGGCGCGGCATCGAGTACTCCGAGCTCGAGCAGCTCGTCGAGCGCAACGCCGCCGCGCTGTTCGCATGGTGAGCATCGCCGGGCGCGGCGGTCGTGCGCGCGGCGACGCCGCCGAGTCCACGCCCGACCAAGGGCGCGACGACGCCGAGCCGCCGCGGACGACGAGCCAGCCAAGCCTGCGCCGGATGCGCGACTTCGACATCCGCCCCAAGCGCGACCTGGGCCAGAACTTCCTCATCGACTCCAACATCCTCGGGGTCATCGAGCGTGCGGCGCAGCTCGGTCCCGGCGACGTCGTGCTCGAGATCGGCGGCGGACTCGGCGTCCTATCCGAGCATCTCGCCACGCGGGTCGCCCACGTGCACGTCATCGAGCTCGATCGCGGGCTGGAGGCGGCGCTGCGCGACGCCGTCGACCCGTTTGGCAACGTCACGCTGCACTTCGCCGACGCTCTCAAGCTCGACCTGCGCGCACTGGCGCCGGCGCCGACGAAGGTCGTCGCCAACCTGCCATACGGCATTGCGGCGAGCGCGATCCTGCGCACGATCGAGGAGCTCGACGGCGTGACGCGCTGGGTCGGCATGGTCCAGAAGGAGGTCGGCGAGCGCTTCGCCGCGGCGCCCGGCTCGGGCGCCTACGGCCTGCCATCGGTGCTCGCCCAGCTGGCCTGCGAGGTCGCGGTCCTGCGGCCCGTGGCGCGCACGGTCTTCGCGCCGGTGCCCAACGTCGACTCGGTGCTCGTCGGGCTGACCCGGACGGGCGCCGCACCGGAGCCCGACCTGCGCGACCTCGTCGCGGCCGCCTTCGCGCATCGCCGCAAGGCGCTGGCCGGCTCGCTGGCGCTTGCGCCCGGTGCGCCACCGGACATCCGCCCGCGCGCTCGCGCCGCGCTCGCCGCGCTCGGCCATCCGGCTGATGTGCGCGCCGAGCGACTGTCGCCGCAGGACTTTCGTGTCCTGCGCGATAGCTTGCGCGCATGACGGTCCACAACACGCAGGCACGGGCGAAGATCAACCTCTGCCTGTTCGTCGGGCCCAGGCGCGGCGATGGCAACCACGAGATCGTCACGCTGATGGACTCGCTGGAGCTCTGCGACGACGTCACGCTGACGACGGACGCGCCCGGCCTGGACGCCGACCAGGTCATCTGCCCAGGCGTCGAGGGACCGAATCTTGCCGCCGACGCGCTGCGCGCCTTCCGCGAGCGCACCGGCTGGGATGCCCCGCCGGTGCGCCTGAAGATCGACAAGCGCATCCCGGTCGCTTCGGGGATGGCCGGCGGCTCGGCGGACGCCGCCGCCGCGCTGCGGCTCGCTTCGGAGGCCTCGGGAATCGGCGACCGCCGCCTGCTGGCGGAGATCGGCGCGCCGCTCGGCGCCGACGTGGCCAGCCAGATTCGCGGTGGCCTCGTCTTGGCGACCGGCACCGGCGCGCGCCTGCGTCCGCTGAACATGAGCCTCAGCTACACGGTGGTCGTGGTCGCGGTCGACGCGGCGCTCACGGCCGGCGCGGTCTACGCCGAAGCCGACCGCCTCGGCCTGCCGCGCGACCAGCTCGACCTCGCGCGCTCGCTGACGCGCACGCAGGCGGCGCTCTCGTCGGAGACGATCCTGGAGCGCCTGCACAACGACCTGCAGGACGCCGCTCGCTCGCTGTGCCCGGCGATCGACCGGGCGCTTGAGGCAACGCTGGCGGCGGGCGCCGATCACGCCCTCGTGTCGGGCTCGGGCCCGACCGTGCTCGGCGTCTTCGTCGGCTCAGGGCACCGCGAGCGCGCCCGCCGCGTCTGCGACGCCCTCGACGCCGAGGGCCGCACGCCGGTCCCCGTGCTGAGCCGCCCAGCCGGCCCGATTGGCTCGATCTGAGTCGATCGGTGCGCAGTTCGTCCCGGAACTAGGCACAATCCCGTCTGTGACGAACGGCACCGCCACCATCCTCATCGCGGGGTCGTGTGGCCTGATGGCGATCATCGCGTTCGTCTGGTTCATCGCCTGGCCGGCCTGGAATGCCTACAGCACGCTGCCTGAGCGGCTCGGCGCGGCGTTCCTCAGCCTGTATGTGCTCGCGGCCCTCTTGCTGCTCGGCGCAGCCGGTGGCGCGGCCTTCGCGTACTACTGGGATCGAATTGCCGCGTAGCCTGTGAGCATGGCGACTTCCGCCGAACGCTCGATCGGGCTCGATCTTGACGCTCTCGATGCGATCACCGAGGCGGTCGAGTCGGGCGCCGGCCTGCCCGACGTGGTACGGGCCGCGGCCCGGGCGCTGGAGGCCAGCCTCGTGCTGCTCGACCGCACCGGCTCCGTGCTCGCGGTCGCCGCGCGCTCGCCAGCCGACGAGCGCTCACTGCTCGACAGCGCGGCCGGCGTCGAGACGATCGACCTGCGCGTCGCTGATGCGCCGGTCGGGCAGCTGCGGATGCGGTCGCGTTCGGAGCCGGGTCCGGCTCTCGTGCGGCTCGTGACGACGCTCATCGCCTCCGAGGTCGAGCGCGTCCGCGCGCCAGCGCGCGCTTCGCAGGAGGCGAGCACGGCGTTCCTGCGCGCGGTCCTCGCCCGCGACCTGACCGACGCCGACGACATCGTGGCGCGCGCGACCGAGCTCGGCATCGACCTGATGGGCGGCGGCACGATCCTCGTCGTCCGCGCCCACGCCCACGTGCCGGTCGAGGAGGGCTGGCGCCTGCGCGTGCTGGCGACGGCCGAGCGCGGTGCTCGCGCGGTGGTGGCGACGGCGATCGCCGCGCCGGCCGAGCGCGAGCTGTCGGCCGCCGAGGTCGTCGTGCTCGTCCCCAGCGGCGAGGACCCGATCGCCAAGCGCACCGCCGAGGGCGTCCTGCGCGAGTTGCAGGCCGGCCTGCCCGGCCACACGTTCGCGATCGGCCGCAGCCGCGTGGCGCTCGATCCGCTGGACCTGCACCGCGCCGGCAACGAGGCGCTGCTGGCCGTCAACGTCGCCGAGGGCGACGAGGAGCGCCCGTTGCTCGCCTTCGAGCAGACCGGCGCGTACCGCCTGCTGCTGTCGGCGATGAGCGAGGATCCAGCCGAATTGCAGCGCTTCTACGCCGAGACGGTGGAGCCGCTCGTGGCCTACGACGAGCAGTACGAGACCGAGCTCGTACGCACCGTCGAGGCGTTCCTCGACAACGACGGCAACGTCGCCGGCACCGCGCAGAAGCTCTTCACGCACCGTCACACGATCCGCTATCGCCTGGAGCGCGTCCGCGAGCTGTCGGGCCTGGACGTCGGCTCGACCGATGGCCGCGAGAAGCTCTCGCTCGGCCTGAAGGCGATGCGCGTGCTCGGCGTCGCCGCGCCCGGCGGCCCGGCGACGGAGCCGGGCGCAGGCGCCGGCCGCGTGCCCAAGCGCTGACCGCAGCGGGCGCAACCGACTACGATGCCGCGCCGAATGCGGATCGGCATCCTCACCGGCTCGGGCACCTACGCACTGCCGGGCATCGAGTCCGACGGCGAGCCAGAGCTCGTCGAGACCCGCTACGGCTCGGCGCCGATCACGAGCGGGCGCTTCGGCGGCGTCGATGTGCTGCACGTCTCGCGCCACCGGCCCGGCCACGCGCTGCTGTCGAGCTCGGTCACCCACCAGGCGAACATCGCCGCGCTGAAGGAGCGCGGCGCCGACGCGATCATCTCGGTCACCGTCTGCGGGGCGCTGGACTCCAATCTCTCGCTCGGCAGCCTCGTCGTCTTCGACGACCTGCATTTCCTGACGAACCGCCTGCCCGACGGCTCGATCTGCACGATGTTCACCGAGCCTGGCGAGCAGGGCCGCGGGCATTGGATCTACGACCGCCCCTTCTCCGCGCACCTGCGCGAGGCGCTGCTCGCGGGCGCCGCGGAGGCGGGCAACTACGTCGTCGACGGCGGCTGCTATGGCCACGTCGACGGGCCGCGCTTCAACACGAAGACCGAAATCCGGATGCTGCAGAACTGCGGTGTGACCGTCGTCAGCCAGACCGCGGGCCCGGAGACCGTGCTCGCCGGCGAGGCCGAGATCCCCTACGCGCTGCTCGGCTACGCGACCGACTACGCCAACGGCGTGAAGGCCGAGGCGACGCCGGTCGAGGAGCTCATCCGGCTGATCGGCGCCAGCGGCGAGACGTTCGCCAGCACGCTCGCCGCGGCGGTCCCGAAGATCGACGCCGAAAAGCTCGAGCCCGTCGGGACGTTCTTCCGCTTCGACTGACCTGCCGCACCGCCGCAGTCGCGGCCGCCCGCGCTGATCGCATACGCGCCCCTCGCGAGGGTTCCCGACAGGACGTCCGGTATACGGACGCTTTGTCGGGGACCCCCAGAGATTTGCGCTCGGCGGGTCGTTCAGAGTTGGGGAGGATGGATTCGAACCATCACCTCACGGCTCCAAAGGCCGGCGGGCTGCCATTACACCACTCCCCAGTAAATCGGCCATGAGGCCGCGACCACGATAACCCTAGGATGGCCACATGCCATCCCTGAACGCCGTGATCCTTGCCGCAGGCCAGGGCACCCGCATGCGCTCCGACCTGGCGAAGATGCTGCATCCGCTGTGCGGGCGCCCGCTCGTCGGCTGGCCGATCGCTGCCGCGCTTGAGGCGGGGGCCGACCGTGTCGTCGTCGTCGACTCGCCCACGAACACGCTCGATGGCCAACTCCCGCAGGACGAACGGGTGATGCGCGTGATCCAGCCGCAGCCCAACGGCACCGGCGGCGCCGTCCGGGCGGCGGCGGCGCAGATCGATCCCGACGGCATCGTCGTCGTGCTGCCGGGAGACGTTCCGCTCATCACGGGCGCGGCCGTCGCGGCGCTCGTCGCGACGCACAACGGCTCCAAAGCCGCGGCGACGATGGCCACGATGACGCTCGACGATCCCTCCGGCTATGGCCGCGTCGTGCGCGACGACGACGGCCACGTCGAGCGCGTCGTCGAGACGAAGACCGTCGGCGACGCCACGAAGGAGCAGCTCGCGATCCACGAGGTCAACAGCTCGATCTTCGCGTTCGACGGCGGCGCGCTGCTCGACGCGCTCGAGCGCCTGACTCCCGACAACGCGCAGCACGAGCTGTACCTGCCCGACGTCCTGCCGGCGCTGCGTGCAGCCGGCCACGGCGTCCGCGCCTATGGACTGCGCGACCGCAGCCTCGCGCTCGGCGTCAACGACCGCGTCCAGCTCGCGCAGGTCCGCGCGATTGCCCAGAAGCGCATCCACGACGCCCACGGGCGCGCCGGCGTGACGATCGTCGACCCGGCCTCGACGCTGATCGACATCGGGGTGCGGATCGGCGAGGACACCGTCATCGAGCCGAGCAGCTTCCGCGCGACCGTGATGATCGCCTTCTGCGCCGCCAGCGCCGCTTTCGACCGCGACGAAGTCTGATCGAGAAACTCGGTCATGATCTGGCGAAATCCTTTTTCCTTGGCGAGACGAACATTGAGCAGCGAAGGCCGTCCGACGTAGT
>JBBSQG010000128.1:0-7815 GCA_038258125.1 Solirubrobacterales bacterium | reverse complement strand
TGTTCGCGTTGGTCGCTCACCCCTTGGATCCTATCTCGACCTTCTCGTAGGATTTGCGCCCAAAGTTATAGTAGGCGGCGCAGGCGCCCTCGGAGGAGACCATCAAAGCTCCGAGCGGACGCTCCGGCGTGCAGCCGGAGCCAAAGACCTTGCACTCCCACGGCTTGATGACGCCCTTGAGGACCTCGCCGCACTGGCAGGCCTTCGGATCGGCGACGCGGATGCCGGGGACGCTGTACTGGATCTCGGCGTCCATGTCGGCGTAGGCCTCCGACAGCTTCAGGCCACTCTGGGAGATGAAGCCCATCCCGCGCCACTCGAAGTGGGGGCGCAGCTCGAAGACCTCGGACATGACCTCCAGAGCGCGCGGGTTGCCGTCGTAGGGCACGACGCGCGCGTACTGGTTCTCGACCTCGCAGCGGCCTTCCTTCAGCTGGGTGAGGATCATGTGGATCGCGTGCAGCACGTCCAGTGGCTCGAAGCCGGCGACCGAGATCGGCTTGCCGTACTCGGCGGGAATGAACTCGAACGGCCGCACGCCGACAACCGTCGAGACGTGGCCGGGGCCGATGAAGCCGTCCAGGCGCAAGTCGGGCGAATCGAGCAGCGCGCGCAGCGGCGGCACGATCGTGACGTGGTTGCACATGCAGAAGAAGTTCTTGACTCCCTCGGCCTTGGCGCGCTTGAGCGTCAGCGCCGTCGACGGCGCGGTCGTCTCGAAGCCAATCGCGAAGAAGATGACCGGGCGCTCGGGGTTGGCCTTGGCGATCCGCAGCGCATCCAGCGGCGAGTAGACCATCCGGATGTCGGCGCCCTCGGCCTTGGCGTCGAGCAGGGTGCCGTCCGAACCGGGAACGCGCAGCATGTCGCCGAAGCACGTGAAGATGACGTTCGGCTCGTGCGCGAGCGAGATGCCGTCGTCGACGCGTCCCATCGGGATGACGCACACGGGGCAGCCCGGGCCGTGGACGAGCTCGACGTTGGCGGGCAGCAGGTCGTCAATCCCGTACTTGTAGATCGAGTGCGTGTGGCCGCCGCAGACCTCCATGAACTTGTAATGGCGGCCCGCCTCCACGAGGCCGAGGATCTCGCCCGCTAGGACCTCCCCAAGGGCCGGATCACGGAACTCATCGACGTACTTCATTTAGGGGCCTCCTCAGTAAGCCGTGCGATTGCCGTGCCGGCGTGAACAAGGAGTCGATCCCCCGGCGCCACCGGGGCGACTAGGTCTATCTCAACAGTTTCCGAGTTCCCGTCGTCATCAGCGCAGAGCGCGAGCCCCCTGCCTTCGTCCAGACGCAGGACGGTCAGCGGGAGCGCGACGTCGCCGCAGGTGATGCAGCCCGTCGTGTAGTCGCAGGTGGGTGCCAGTGCGGAAGCCGCGTTGGCGATGAGGCGCGTCATTCGATGATGCTCGCCTTCAGTTCTTCAAGTTCGTTCTCGTAGTCCTCGCCCATGCTCTCGAGCATGCGACGCGTCTCGAGGGCCTCGGCCTCGTCGACCTTGGACATGGCGAAGCCGACGTGGATGAGCACCCAGTCGCCGGGACCAACGCCGATTCCGTCATCGTCAAGCAGCCCGATGTTGACGTTGCGCTGAACGCCTGCCACATCGACCTTCGCAAGACGGTTCGTCTCATCGACGACCTCAAGGATCTGACCGGGAATCGCCAAGCACATTTCGGTCGTCAAGCCTCCCAATGGAACTGCGTTGCCACGTCTCTGCTGACCAACAGGGGGAGTCGTATCACTCGCGCAAGCCCGGCGCTAGGTGTGTAGATCACCTTGTGCCCACGCTCGCGACCGTGGTACCAACGGGCGGTCGGGACTAGCTGCTGTGCCGAAGCCCTTGAAAGGGAGGATGAAGCCGCGTGTCAAAAGGCCGATCTGTGACGCAGGATCCCATTGAGCAGGCACTGGACAAGCTCGGGTCGTTGGGTCTACCCGTGACGGAGATCGGGGAGAAGGCGGGCGCGATCTTCGGCCAGCTGGGCTCCTTCGATCTCTTCGAGATCGTCGACCAGTTCGGCGCGATCGATCCGACCCAGATCAACGTCGGGGAGATCTTCGCGGAGATGCAGGCGAAGTACGATGAGCTCGACCCCGCCCTGAAGGTCCCCGTGGCCATCGCCGCCGGTTTCATCGGCGCCCGGGTGGTGAGGTGGATTGTTCGCTAGCGTCGATCGCCGTTGCTCAGCGGTCGGCCACACGGTAGTCATAACCGCGAGCGCGTCTTATACACGCGCGCGGGAGGACAAGGTGGTGGGCCGATGACTGACGAGGCCCTCTCGAGCAACACGATGCCTGTGCAGCGGTTCGCCTCCAGCGAATCGCCTGCGGCCGCCAAGCCAGCCGGCGAGCCCGCGACGGTCACGGTACGTGAGAATGTGCTGACCTCGGCGGCTGCGGCGGTTGGTTTCGTCGCGGGTGCAGGTGGGGTCGGCGCCGCTATCGGCATGCCCCTGCGGGCGGTCGGCCTTGGACGTCGGACACCAGCGTTGAAAGGGATGCGAATGCGAAACAGAAGGCTGAACGCGCAGCTCGCGCCGGCGATGTACTCGCTGGCTGCGACCAACAGCCAGCTGCTCGGGCTCGTCGGGACTCGTCGTCCGATGTTTGCCCTGGCCAAGCTGGGGATCGCCGCAGCAGGCGTGGCGTACCTCACGGCTGATGAGGACACGCGCAAGCAGATGCTCGATCAGGTCACGGGATTGCTCGAGCAGGGAGCGGCTGCCGTCTCGGACTCGGGCCTGCTCGACAAGGTCTTCAAGTAGACCTACCGGCTGCGCCCGCGTGCTCCGGAGCTTCGGGGCACGCGGTGCTTCGCCGGCGGCCAATGATCGCGCCGTGGACGCGATCCCGCCGCCGGCCCTCGACTCGCCCTGAGCGCTACGCCTTCGCCTTCGCGTCGGAGTGGATGCGTCCCTTGCCCTTGGAGTTGCACAGGCGCCCGCCCTCTCGTCCGTGGCGCACCGCGGCCAGCTCGGCCATGATCGACAGCGCGGTCTCGCGCGCGTTCGTGGCGCCGAGGTCGAGGCCGACGGGCGCGCTGATGCGCGCCTGGTCTGCGTCGGACACGCCGGCCGCGACGAGGCGCTCGCGGCGATCGGCCTGTGCGCGCTTTGATCCCATCGCGCCGATGTACGGCACGTCGCTGGCGAGCACCGTCAGCAGCGTCGCGTCGTCGAGCTTGGGATCGTGCGTGAGGATCACGACGTAGGTGGCCTTGTCGGGCGCGCCGAGCTCCTCGAAGGCCTCCTCCGGCCAGGCGGCGACGACGCCGATCGCGTCCGGGAAACGCTCAGGTGTGGCAAAGCGAGCGCGCGGGTCGACGACGTAGGGCCGCCAGCCGCAGGTGCGCGCGAGCGCCGACAGATGCTGGGCGTACTCGACCGCGCCGAAGATCACGATTCGGGGATCGGGCGCGGTGATGTCGATGAACAGATCGCCGCGGATCTCCGAGCTCTCCTTCCACATGAGCTCCTCGGCGTCGGTCTTGCCCTGGGCGTCGAGCTCGGGGTCACCAAGCGTGCCCTCCGAGCTGCCATCTGGCCGCACGAGCAGCTTCTCACCGAGATGCTCGCCGTTGACGACGGTGACGAGTGCTGCGCGCCCGTCCTCGCGGGCGATCTGGGCAAAGCCCTCGTGAGCGCTCACGGCTGAAAGCGCTCCACCCAGACGTCGATCTCGCCGCCGCATGGCAGCCCGACGTCCCAGGCCTCCTCGTCGGCGATGCCGAACGTGAGCAGCTGGGGATCGGCTCCGGTCAAGACCTTGTCGGCGACCTCGATGACAGCGCCCTCGACGCAGCCGCCGGACACCATGCCCGAGACCTCGCCGCGATCGTTGATCGCCATCTTCGCGCCGGGCGGGCGCGGCGCCGAGCGGCGCGTGGCGGTGATCGTGGCGATGGCGACCTGCGCCCCATCCGCAAGCCAGCGATCGACGTCCTCGATTACATCCTTCATTGGCTGCGCTCCTTCCCGCAAGAACCCGAAGCCTTGATACTACCCGGGGGTACCCGCCGGGTCGGCTGGGGACTCAGAGCTGGCGCGCGAGCGGTGCAACGGCGAACCCGCCGGACGCGCGCACCGCGCGCATCCGGTCAGCGGTCCGGCGTGCCTCAGGAACCGAGCTTCGCCGCGAACTGCTTGACGAGCTGCGTGAGCACGGCGACGACCGTGCCCTCGCCCATCGACCCGGCCTTGCCGCTGACGGTGGCGACCGCGTTGACGGTGCCGCTGCCGCCGCCGACGCTGATCGTCACGTCGCCGTTGGCCGCGCTCTGGCCGCCGGCCTCGGTCGTCTTGGCCTTGATCTTGACCGTCTTGCTGCCAGCGTCGGCGGACTCGATCGTCACCGGCCCCTTGAACGTCATGCCCATGGAGCCCATCTTGACCTCGATCGCGGCCTTGACGGACTGCGGGCTGTCCGCCGACACGACGGTCGCGCCGGGGACGCAGGGCACGAGCTTGTTGAGGTCACTGATGACGGACCAGGCAGCATCAGCGTTCGACACCGGAAACGTCTCGTTCAACGTTGGCATTCTGCGGTCTCCTCCTTGGTGCGGGCTGAAAGTAAGCGGTGGCTAGCGGGTAGCCCCGGTTGCGCGTGACGGACCGCGCCGCTGGGCGGTCTAGCGCAGAGCAACGGCGCAGTATTTCAGGTTCCGACGGCGCCCGCCGGTCCGAGCGCGCCATCTGACGGCACCGCGAAAAGAAGTCTGGCTTCATAGAATCGCTTGATGGCTATTCCCGCAGGTACATACAAGCTTGGACCGGACAACGGCTCCCTTCACGTGGAGACCGGCCGCAGCGGTGCAGCGGCCAAGGCTGGGCACGACCTCATCATCGATGTTCGGTCGTGGGAGGCCACGCTCGACGTCGGAGACAGTTCGAGCCTCCAGCTCAGCGCCGATCCCGCGTCGCTGCATGTGCGCGAGGGCAAAGGGGGGCTGCAGGCGCTCGGCGAGGACGACAAGGCCGACATCCGCAAGACGATCGACAAGGACGTCCTCAAGGCCCAGGCGATCAGCTTCACGTCCTCCAGCGTCGAGGACACCGACGGCGGCCTGAAGATCAGCGGCGACCTCGAGATGGGTGGCAAGACCAAGGCAATCACCTTCGAGCTGAGCGAGAGCGACGGCTCGCTGAGCGGTAGCGCAGCGGTCAATCAGACCGACTGGAAGATCAAGCCGTACTCCGCGCTGTTCGGGGCGCTGAAGGTCAACGACGAAGTCAAGGTCGTCGTAGACGCCAAGCTGAGCTGAGCCGACGCACCCGGAGGATAGGATGACCGAGTGCGCTTGATCATCGCCCACATCGCAGGCATTCCGATCGAGGAATCGCTGGTGATGGCCGTGCCCGTGGTGGGCGCGATGTACGTGGCGCTCATGGCGAGCTTTCGCTCGCGGCGCCCCGGCAAGCGCGTGGACCCCAAGCGCGACTGACGTCGACGTCGCCTGAAGACGCGCAGGAAGCCGTCCCCAACGACCACCGGCCTGCTCGCGCAGGCCGGTGTTTGCAACGATGATCTCCGCGCGTCTAGTTGACGAACGTGGTCTGCGCGTCGAGCGAACCCTCTAGCTGACGCCCGTCGGGCCCGGCAGGCAGCTCGATGGCGCCGGCGTGGGCGTAGAGCGCGATCTCCTCGATGCGCTTACCGCCGAAGTTGTCGCCGCTCCAGTTCAGCGACTGCGGCGACGTGCCGAGCATGCCGCCCGCGAGGTCGCGCGACTTGTCCTTGATCTTTGCGCACGTCTTGCGGACCGCGTCGGCGACGCCTCCACTGGAACTCGTGATGTAGCCGTGGCCACCACCGAAGCGGTCGAGATCCTGCGCCACGACCTTCACGTCCCCGGCGGGCATCCCCAGCTCGTCTCCGACGATCGCCGCGAGCTGCGCGTCCTGCCCGCCGCCATCGCAGCTCAAGCTGAGCGTGCACTTGCCGGTCGGATGAACCCGCAGGTAGACACAACGGTATGCACTAGCCATGTACGACCCCCCTCATTTGCGTCGATACCTGCACAATCTCGCTCCTTCCCAAGGATCGGACGACCACGTAGGGCCGCCAGTCAAGCGGGCGCCAGTATGACAGTTCCGTTGGCGCCGCGCCCGTCCCCATGGCGCCCACGGATGTTCCCGAGAAGCTCATTCGTCGAGGTTCCACGTTTCGGACTTGCTGCCCGGTTCGAACTGCGATCCCGGCGACGTGTTGCCCTTGAACGGCCCGTAGCCGCTGGGCATCGCGACATGCCGCTCGGTCGTCCCAGCGACGCCCCAGCTCTCCTCCTCCGGCTCGTTGTCGAGCTTCGGGATCCTCCAGGTCGCGAGCATCGGATCGTGGTCGCGCTGGGCGGCGATCGCGTCGGCGACCTCCTCCAGCGACTTCAGCGTGTGACCGCTGACCAGCGCGTCGCAATAGGGCAGGGCGGCGACCAGGCCGCCGGCCTTGGGCGAGAAGTCCTTCGCCGCGACGCGAGGATTGACCCACACGATCCGATAGGCCAGGCGCGACAGGCGCTGCATCTCGCGAGCGACGAGCTCCGGGTCGCCGCGCTCCCAGCCGTCGGAGAGGATCACGACGACCGCGCCGCGCGCCATTCCGCGTCGGCCGTAGCGATCGTTGAAGGTCTTCAGCGCGTCGCCGATCCGCGTGCCGCTGGACCAGTCGGGCGCGGCCTCCGTCGCACGCCGGATGGCGCGCTGTGGGTTGCGGCCGGCTAGCTGCTTGGTCAGGCGGGTCAGCCGCGTCGCGAAGACGAACGCCTCCGCGTACGGACCGGTCGCGCGCGCGGCGTGCAGGAACTGCAGGTACGCGCGCGCGTAGGGCTCCATCGAGCCCGAGATGTCGCACAGCAGCACGAGCCGGCGCGGATGCGAGCGCCGGCGCTTGCGCGCGAGGACGATCGGGTCGCCACCGGTGTGCAGGCTCTTGCGCAGCGTGCGGCGCATGTCCATGTGCTCGCCATGGCGGCCTCGCTGCTTGCGGCGTGACACCCGCTCGGGCGTGGCGAGCTTGAGGCGGACCATGAGCTTGTAGAGCAGGGCGAGCTCGTCAGCGTTGAGCGCCTGGAAGTTCTTGTAGCTGAGGGCCTCCTCCTCGCTGGCCTCCTGCAGCGGGACGAGCTTCTGCTCGTCGTCGCTCGCCTCCTCCTCGTCCTCGCTGTCGCCCTCGCCGGCGTTCATGCTCATCGCATCCTGGCCGCCCTCGCGCTCCATGATGTTCTGATCGTCCATGTCGTCGGGCGTCTCGCTCTCGACCTGGTCGACGGCCTGCTCCTCCATGTCGACGTCGAAGTCGTCGGGGTTCATCGCCTTCTTGCGGCCGGCCCCGAATACGGCGGCGAACACGCGGTCAAACGCCGCCACCTGCTGGAATCCGGTGACGAAGATCGCCCGCGTCGTGCAATACAGGCGCCTCCTCGAGACCGGCTTGGTCAGCTTCAGCGCGCGCGTGTACTGCGCGGTCTGCGAGGGCGTGACGGGCACGCCGGCGTCGTGCAGACGCTGGCTGAAGCCGCTTGCGAGACCCGGCAGGTCGACGTCGAAGTCGACGACCTTGAACTCCGGGGGCTCGCCCGTGGAATAGTCGCGCACGGCCCCGTTGCCCTTGTCGCTCACGACTCCCTACCGCTCCTCGATGAGCTGCTCCAGGCCGGCCGCGCGCACGACCTCCTGGTCCTCGCTGTACTTCAGGACGGAGCCCAGCGTGCGGTCGGCCGACGCGACGTCGAGGTGCTCCACGCCGAGCAGGTCGAGCGCCGCCACCCAGTCGAGGGCCGCGGCGGTGCCGGGCGGCGGGTGGGGGTGGGGGG
>JBBSQG010000127.1:0-7883 GCA_038258125.1 Solirubrobacterales bacterium | reverse complement strand
CGCGGCTGCAGGCGGGCGCGCCGGCCGTGCTCGAGGCGCTCGGCTTCGACGCGCGCCTCGCCGCGGCACAGCTGCTCGTCGTCGGCGAGGGCGCGCTCGACGAGCAGAGCTTCGGCGGCAAGATCGTCGGCGAGCTCGTGGGGCGAGCAGCCGTCGCGGGCGTGCGGGTCTGCGCCGTCGTCGGAGTCAGCCGGCTGCCAGCGGACGCGGTCGCCGACGCGGGGCTGGCGGACGTGCGCACCGCTTCGACGCTCGCTGGGATCGAGGCCGCCGGGCGGGCGCTAGCATTCGCGAGCCCGCCGACGTAGCTCAGCTGGTAGAGCACTTCACTCGTAATGAAGGGGTCAGCGGTTCGAATCCGCTCGTCGGCTCTCGCGAAAGGCCAGCATACGCGGGCTTTTGTTTCGTTCTCAGATCTAGGCCGAGATCGGCCACCGACCATCCGCCAACATTTCGACCAACATCGGTGCGAATTCGAGCAGACTCGCCGCCGCGCGGGTTCCTCGAGGCTAGGGCTCCAAAACATCACGGCCGCGAGCGGAGCGGACCGCCGATCATGAGGCGCTCCCCGTCGTCTCGCTAGACGCGCACCTCGACCGTCTTCGCCGAGCCTCGCCTTCAATACGTCGAACTCGCGCAGATCGTTGCAGGCCGCGCACATCGGGGCGCGAACACGGCAGCGTTTCCGCGAGAGGCGCTGCCTCCGTCGAATTGCTTCTCGGTAAATGCTGAACGTGCGGTGCATAGCGAAGCCGGCGGAGGTGCCGAGGAGCCGAGACTCGCAGTCGGGCTTCATGGCAACCACAGATCGCGCACGCTGTCGGTCGACTGGCCGTGCCGCGCAGTCCGGCCGATGGTTGGCACTAAGCGCCTCTAGGGGACGAGCTTCAGCTGCTTGGTCCGTGAGATTGCCTCAAGGACATCTTTGACTTCTTGGGCGATCTCGTCAGGCTCGAGGACTCGGGCGAGCTGCTCGGGGTTGAACTCGACGCCGTAATTGGTTTTAGCCCAGTGGGACATAGCGCTGAGAACCTTCTTGCCTGGCGCCACTGCCCAGCGTCGGTCCTGCGTCTTCCAAGCAGCCGAGATCCGCGTGCGCGTCAGCCTGTTCGCCGTGGTAGGCCCGCCCTTCTTGTTGCGCGCCAGCAGCACTTCCGAGACTGCGTCGGAGATGTCGTCCTTCATTGAGCGGACGATCCGGTCGATCTCGTCGGCTACGGTAGCGTCGTCGGGCAGAATCCCGCCGTTGCTCGCGCGCGCCGCGATCAGCCGCGCGATCGCCGCCGGCACTAAGAGGTAGTTCTCCAGCTCCTTGCGCGACCAGACGTGCAAGGCGACCTTCCACGGACGGCCCTCCGCCACGCGGTCCGCGACTTCTTCGTCCGGGAAGTAGTCACGGTCGAGGATGGCGTAACAGCGGATGCTATCCCCGACGGCGTTCTTGGTTGGGAGCCGCTCCGGCACACCACCACCCCAACCACCGCGACCACCGAGCTCGCCGTGCGGCACCAAGTCGATCGGTGGGGCGGTCGGCGCCGCGATCACCTGCAGGATCCTCAGCAGCGTCAGATCCTCGCCCTCGACGAGCAAGAAGCTCCTCGAGCGCATGAGGCGGGTGATGTCGATGTTCTGTAACGAGCCGATGTTGGACATCACGCCCTGGAGACCGGGCAGCGACGTCACGAACGCCGACGCCGGCTCATGCTTGTCAACGGAGACGATCGACTCAGGATCGACGTCGGAGATGATCTCCACCGAGTGGGTGGCTATGACAAGCTGGCGAAAGCGGGCACGCACCATGCTGAGCAGACGCCGCTGCAGGTCAGGGTGCATGTAGACGTCAGGCTCGTCGAGGACGACTACAGCATCATCCGTCGCACGCGCGAGGAACCAGATGATCTGCAACCACATCTGCAGTCCATGACCCATGAGGCCGACCTCGCCGACGAACCCCTCGTCCCGGATGTCGAGCTCCAGAACCTCTCCCACGACAGCGTATTTATCGGGGAGACGCCTGATCTGCAGTCCCCGCCAAGTCTCCTCGGCGATGCGGGCGAACTCCTTTGCGTCGCCGTCGAAGTGGCGAAGCTGGTTGCGGAAGTGCCGCGGAGCTAGGTAGGTGCCGTCGCCGCGAACGATCGTCTCGGGCTTGTGCGCGAGCTCCTTACGCAAGAGCGGGGCCACCTGCGGCTGCACACCGATGACGTCGAGCGTCAAGGCCTGCGCCTGTCGCCTGCCGGTGATCTCGGCGCCTGCCTCGTCCCACGCCGCGCCGTGAACCTGGGCGTCAGGGCCGATGAAGACCGACACTTTTGCGCCGCCTGAGAATGTGGCTGAAAGGATCGCCGGTGGCGGGTCGTAAGCGTAGAACAGCGACCGCGCCGCGCCGTCGGAAGGGAGGCCGAGCACCGCTGGCGCCACGCCGATCAGCGCCTGCTCGCCCTCAAGCCACATCGGCGGTTCGACGAAACGAGCATGGGGGTTTCTCAGCCGGTCGGCAACGACCGCGACAATCCTCAGGGCTTCGACGATCGTCGACTTCCCCGCGTTGTTCGCGCCGACCAGAACGGTGGTCTGCTTAAGCGGGACCAGATGGTCGGTGAAGCCACGGAAGTTCTGAAGGCGCAGGCTCTCGATCATGGCTCGGTGATCACACTAACCGCGATGCGTCATCGCCGCGACGCAGCACCAAACTCATCGACGCCGTCCGCGTCCAACGCGCGCCGATGATCCAAGCCGACACACCGCAGCTCCCGTGGGCGGCTCTAGGTCGTTTGTCCGAAGTGGAAGCCAGCGCGTCGAGCCTCCTGCTGCTCCCCCTTGCGACTCCGATCGGTCCCGCCCCGACCGTGGGGTGAAAGCTGAGATCCTCGCAAGGAGGCGCTCTCCGATCGCCGGCCGGGCCTCACGCGCTGGAAAAGCACGCCATCCTCCAAGATTTCAGCCTCCGCGGTGGGGACGAGCGGTCTACTCCGCGTCGGCCTCGAGTTCCTCGTTAGGCCCGAGATCCTCAAGGAGCGGCGCCTCCTCGGGTTCGTTCTCGGTGGTCCTCTGACCAGGATCCGCTGCAGCGCCGTCAAACTCGAAGGCAAGCGGGATGTCTCTCAACCCGTAGAAGTCGGAGAGCTCTCGCGACGGCACCACGGTGAATCGCGCCAGGGTACCTGGCGTATCTGGCCGCCCCACGACTGATACGACATATTGGAACAAGCTGCCGCTCACTGGCAGCTCAAACGGGTCCGCGCCACATAGTTCCGCCTCGATAACATCGAGCAGAGCCTTCACCTCATCTTCGATTCGGTGCGGGTTGCGCTGGTAGGTGCTTACCAGCGCGAACACGTTGTCGGCAAAGCGCCGCCAGCTATCGGGGATCAGGGTCAACGGTACGTAACCATCATCCACTAGTAACTTGCACCGCTCGATAATCACCGACTTGGCGTTGGTCTCGGGCCAGGGTGATTCCAAGATCGCGCTCGAAGCTGAATCGAAAGCGGCGATCAGAACCTCGATCTGCTCGACTGCTGCTTTCAACTGGGCGGCGAGCCGCTGGCGGCGCCAGTCTGCGTTGTCGGCTTTGTAGACGAGATCGTGCGTGACCGCGATCCATGCGTACTCGAACGCGGTAACCACCTGTACCTCAAAGATCTGGTCGCCGACTCCCGGTTGACGCACAGCAGCCGTTTCTGCTCGAAGCCGGCCGTACCATCGCACGCCGTCAAACCTGAAGACGTCTGGGGCCTTGCGCGCTTCACTGCGTGTTCGCACCCGCACCCGGTCGAAGCTGGCGTCCAGCTTTCGCAGAACCGCGTCCTCGTGGTCTGTGACTGGGACGACGATCGTGCAGGCGTAGAGATCGTCGAGCTGGCTCCAAGCCGACACACGGCCGCCGTCGAGTTTCTCGGAAAGCGATGAGACGGCCTTCTCTCGACCGATGAACGCGTAGTTCAACCTCCGGCAGTATGGCTCCAGGGTCCTGCGCACATAGCGCTGGACGTCTTCAAGTAGCGGCTGAGTTCGAGCGAAGGCCTGTCTGACGGCCTCAGACTCCGCCACCGGGATACTCCCCAGTCAGGACTTCGGTGAGAATGCGGATGCGATCTCGGCGTTGCGTGACGTCGTTCGAGGCTGAACGGGCCGCTTCGAAGTAGCGCTTTGCGTCCTCATCGCCCTGTCGATCCTCCTCGCTGCTCACGATGGTCATGAAGTTCTCGAGGCGCCTGACGCCTACGGAGCGCGACGGCAAGTTCTCGTCGCGTTGAAGATCGAGCACCGCACCGTAGAGGGAGAAGAAATCTGCCTGGTTGCGAAGGCGCTTGGCTTCGCCAGCCATGAGTTGATCGGCCCATTTCTTGAGTGTGCTGATGACCGCTCTGTACTCGCGCTCGACGCGTTGGGCGTCGTCCCAGTCGTCGTCGCGCTCGCTATACGCGGCGTCGAGATCCGCCTGTGAGTAGGTCTCGATGCCTCTCTCGGTCAGCAGCATGAGTTGAGCGACGAACTCCGTGTCCTTCATCTGCCGTTTCGACGCCGGCGCGATGCGTGGGAAGTCCTTCGGCAGGGCTTCCTCCAGCGCTTCCGCGAGATGCTCCGCCATCGCCGCGAACGCGCCCGAAAAGCGTGCGTGTCGAAGCTCCTGGGGAGTCAACCGGGCGACGTTGCGGTTGATGCGGTCGAAGATGTTGCTCAGCGTGCCCTCGTCTGTTGACGGCAGGAACTCAATCGCGAACTGGTAGCCGTAGAAGCGCTTCTTGACGTCCGGGGGCAGATCGACGAAAGGCAAACCGCGCAGCCTCGTTGTTGATGCGGCGTCACTGACGGGAAACTCGTTGCTGAGAAACTCGAAGATCGTCGACAGGCGCTGCTTCCCATCTACGACCGAGTACTCGGCGACCCCGTCCTCGTCGATGTGCTCAAAGAGAAAGACGGCGGGCGCAGGGTAGTCGAGAAGGATGGTGTCAACGAAGTAGTCCTTGAACGACTGCGACCATACGCTGCGTCGCTGGTAGGGAGGATCGAGGTCGAGCAGTTCGCGCTTGTGCAGGTCCCAAAACCACGCGATGGATTGGGTCGTTTGACGTCGCTCTCCGGCCATGGTCTCCTCTCGAGTGCCGCCGAAACGCTATCGCGGACCTGCGTCAGCTGGTCCGTCGCGTTGAACCCAGTCTGCCGACTCTGTCCGCTGCGATTCGGTTTCGGCCATAGGTGAGCGCTCCCGGGGCTGACTTGGACACGCCTGAGGGGACAGGAGCGCCTCGGCGCTGTGCAAGCGCGCTGGGTTTGATCGAACGGTGTCGCACCTCGACGTTTGTAGCGCTACGCCCGTATCTGCTCGATCAGTCGCTCGGGATCGACGCGCTCACCTCGGGCGAACTCGCTGAAGACGTGCGCGTAGGTGTTCAGCGTCAGCGTCGGCGCATGCCCAAGCTCGGCGGCGAGCTCGACCGGCGAGTAGCCGGCCTGGATCATCAGGCTGGCGAACGAGTGGCGCAGGTCGTACGGCCGCACGCCGTCGAGGCCGGCGGTCTCCGCGGCCGGATCAAACCGGCGCCGGCGCCAGTTGCGGTAGTCGGTCATCGTCCAGGCGGTGCCGTCGCGGCGCGGAAACAGCGGCCCGCTGTCGCGGGCGCTGCTTGATCGCCAGTCCGTGAGGTCGTCCACCAGGGGCGCGAGCAGTCGCACGGTGCGGATCGCGCCGGTCTTCGTCCCCTTCGCCGCGCCGCCGTCACCGCTGCTCGCCTGCTCGACGAGCAGCGTGCGCGCGCCGACGTGCTCCCACGAGAGCGCGGTCGCCTCGCCCGGCCGCAGCCCTGCGTACGCCATCAGGCTCACGAGCGTCGCGCTCTCGAGGTCGTCGGCATCGAGCAGCGCGCGCCGCAGGCGCTCGACGCTCGCGGGTGGGAGCGGTCGGATCGTGCGGGCGCGCTTGGGCAGCGGCACGCGCACCGGCTGGACGGGGTTGCGATCCAGACGGCCGCGCAGCACGGCGTGGCGCATGATCCCGCTCAGGACCATCAGGATGCGGTGGCTCATCGCGGTGCCGACGCCTGCATCGCGCAGTTCGCGCTGCAGCGCGACCACACGCGCCGGGCTGATGTCGCGGATCGGCGTCTCGCCGAGGCGCGGCAGCAGATGGCGGTCGAGCACGTGGACGTAGCTGAGGATCGTCGAGCGTGCGAGGTTCGGTTCGACGTGGTCAGTCCACCATGCGTCGGCCGCGTCGTAGAGCGGCTCGGCGCCGGCGTCAGCCTCGTCGAGCTTGCCCTGCCAGCGCAGGTCACGTAACTGGCTGTCGCGGGCCTCGGCGAGGCGGCGGGTCGGGTAGCTCTCGGCACGCGGGCGGCTGTCGGGGTCGCGCCACGTGACCTGCCAGACGGTGCGCCGGCCGGCGCGGGCGCGGCGTTGAACGCTCATCGGGTGCTCCGGCGATCAGAGGAACGTGGAGGGCGCATGTTCGCAATAGGCGGCAAGCCGGTCCGATTCGCCCCCGGCCCGCCCGCGCCGGTTCCTGGCTTGTCGCCGGAGCATGGCGCAGCCCAGCACGCCCGCGCCGGCGGGCGCAAGGTGCGCGCTTCGCGCCGGCATGCGCCGACCCCTGACGGGGCGCACCTTGTCACCCGCCACGCGTGCGTGCTCATGGGCGGCCATGTCCAGCAACCGCCACGAACCGCCCACCGGCCGCCGGGGCAGAGCGGTCCCGGCCAAGCACGACCTGCTCGGCGACGAGGAGCGCCTGTACGCCGCCCACGCCGACAAGCTGCGACGCGTCGTCGGCGCCGCGGTCCACACCAGCGAGGCGAACATCGAGGATGCGTGCTCGTTCGCGTGGCTGCAACTGCTCTGCCACCGGCCACGACGTGAGTCCGTCTTCGCCTGGCTCGCGACGGTCGCCATGCGCAAGGCGTGGCGACTCCACTGGCAGTGCGCGCGAGACGCGCACGGCGACGACCTCGCCGCGCTCACCGACGCGCGCCGCGACACCGCGCACCGCGACGGCATCGATCGCGATGAGTTGCTCGACACGCTCGCCACCCTCGAACGGCTGCACCCGCGTCGGCGCGAGATGCTGCTGCTGCAGGCCGCCGGCTTCAGCGCAACGGAGATCGCGGCCCGCGACGACATCACGGCCGCGCGGGCGCGTGAGCTGATCTATAAGGCTCGGCTGCAGCTCGCGAACCGCAGGCGCGACTGAGCACGGCGCATCCGCGGGGGCGAATCTCGCCCGCTCCGCGCCTCCAGGGGCATGGGCCACATGCTGATCCGGCGCGGGGAGCCGGTGGCGATCGTCGGAGCGCGCCGCTGGTACCTCGCGCCACAGATCGAGGCGCTGCCCTGCGACGACCAGGACCGGCGCGGCATCACCGCGCTGTGCCTCGCGCTCGTCTGCGACCCGCGTTTCGTGCACCTTCCAACCCACCCCGAGAACGACTGACCCGCCGTGCGCCGTCGTCACGCGCCTGACCGTCGCCGGCAGGCGCGCAAGAACAAACAGCCAGGACAGACTAGATGCACGGTGTGCGACTGTTGCGCGCTGTGACGCGGTCACCGCGCGCGTCTCCGGCGCTCCTCGAGCCAGCGCGAGGTGCGCGCCAGCTCGTCGCTGAAGGCCAGCTCGACGCGCGGGTCGCGGTGCAGGCCCGCGTCGATCTCGGCGCGCCAGACGCTCAACGCGGCGAGCCGCTCGGCGAGTGCACGGTCGTCGCCGAGGCGCTCGGGGACGTGGCGCAGGTCATTTGGGTAGCGGTCGCGCAGCCGAGCGACCGCGGCGCTGTGCTCGCCGGCCGGAAGCCACAGGCATCCGTCGCCGCCACTCGGCTCACGCCGTGGCGGGTGCTTCGGTCCGCGGCGGCGCTGGGGCGGCTCGTCGAGCTCGGCGCCGTCGCCGG
>JBBSQG010000126.1:0-7952 GCA_038258125.1 Solirubrobacterales bacterium | reverse complement strand
GGCCCGGATCGTGGCCTTCGCTGTACTGCCCGGACCAGAAGCCCTTGTAGCGGCGCCACCTCTGAAAGTGCCGCGTCAAGGTGTCGTAGAGACGACGCGTCGACGAACCGACGTACAGCAGCTCGTGCGTGCCCGCGTCGCGAATGAGGTAGACGCCAGACCGTTCCTTGAGACCGCGGACCCACTGCGGGTAGGACTCGCCGGATCCGCCCACCGGTCGATAGAGCAAGCCCGCGTTGCGCGCGACGAGGACGGGTGACGATGCTGGCGCAACCGCCCAGCCTTGCATCAGCGCCTCGGGATCGGTCCGCTGGCTCGGCCCACCGAGCCAAACCTCGAAGTGAAGATGTAATGCGGAGCGACACGTTATGCGGAGCGGGCGCCGCAGACGTGCGATTCCACGTAACCCACGCCGGCTACGACTGCACATAACGGAGACCTCAGGGAGGTCACGATGAAGATGCAGCGACAGCGAGCCTGGACTCCGGAATCGGAGCGCAACTACATCCGCAGGTTGATAGCGGCGGCACCACCGCACTCGAGGTCCGTGTTGCGCGCCTTCGCGAGGTGGCTCGAAGACGATCACCACCGCGCACCAGCGACGATCGGCGGCTACGTTCACTGCGCGGGGCAGTTGGTGACTGCCGTATGCAGGCGACGCCGATCGTCTGGTGCGATGGCCCTGCGGCAGCTGACGGCGAGGGAGGTCGAGGATTTCTTCATCCGGTACGCGGAGACGAACGGGGCCGGTGCCCGACGCAACATGCAGGCGGCGCTGCGCTCGTTGCTGAAGTTCGCCCGGCTTCGAGGCTGGATCGACGAAGGTGTCGCCACCGCCGTGCCGAGCGTTCGTCGATATCGGCTCGCCGGTCTTCCACGAGCGCTTCCCGAAGCGGACCTGGAGCGGCTGCTCGCCGCAGTTCATGACGACCACCTGGAAGTGGCGATCAGAGATCGCGCGATCGTGTTGCTGCTCGCGCTCTTCGGCGTGCGTCGTGGTCAGGTCTCGGGGCTTCGGTTGAGTGACATAAACTGGCGGACGCGCACGATCTTGTTCAGGCCGTACAAGCGCGGGAAAGCGACCGAGCACACGCTCGTGCCCGCGATCGCGGATGCCCTCGTTCGCTACCTGCGCACCGAGAGGTTGGGGGCCGAAGACGACGAGTTCGTGTTTCTTCGAAAATCGCCGCCTCGTGTCCGAATGAGCCCGGGTGCCGTCGCGTACGCGGTTCGGCGTTGCATGAGATTCGCTGGAGTGGAGCCGCGCGGTCCCCACTCGCTTCGTCACGCATTCGCCTGCCGGCAGCTGCGCAACAGTCGATCGCTCAAGACGATCGCCGATCTTCTCGGCCATCGATCGCTCGGCGCGGTCGAGATCTACGCGAAGGTCGATCACCCTCGCCTCCATGAGGCAGCCGTGGAGTGGCCGGAGGTTCGACGATGATCCGGTTCTCGAGTTGGCTGGCTCCGTACTTCCGTCGATTCGTGCAGCTCAAGCGCGCCGGCGGCGCTTCGTTCGACGTGCAGGAGCGGCTGATGGCGAGGTTCGATCGTTTCGTCGGCCCGCGACGCCGACAGCCCCTTCGACGGCAGATTCTCGTCGAGTATCTCGAATCGCTCGCTCCACTGTTTTCGCGCAGCCGCGAGAACGCGATCAGCGTCGTGTGGGCGGCCTTGACGCACGCGCAGCGTCACGGCGCCTGCATCGAACTCGTCGGAAGACCTCCAGCGCCCTCCGGTTCCCTCCGTGGTCGGCGGGCGAGGATCATCATGCCATCCGAGTTCGACACCATCCTTGTTGCAGCTCGAAACCTGATGGACTGGCCTCGCCCCCGAAGCGCACGGCCTCCCACGAATGGCCTGCGGTCGGCTACTACCGCGACGCTGCTCGGCCTCCTGTACACGACGGGCATCCGCATCGGCGAGGCACATAGCCTCGACATCCGCGATCTCGATGTCGAAGCGAGAGTGATCACCGTCCGTCGCGGAAAGTTCGGAAAGACCCGGCTCTTGCCCGTGTGCGCCTCGACGGTCCGGGCTCTGCAGGAATACATCGAACATCCCTGGCGTCGAGCGCCCCGAGGGCCCGGTTCTCCTCTGTTCGTCTCCGGTCGACATCGGAGGCTCGTGCACAACGTCTTGCGCGGGAACTTCGAAGCTGCATGTACGAGCGCCGGGATTGCGAAGCCCCATCCTCGAATCCATGACCTTCGACACTCGTTCGCGGTCTGTCGCTTGGCGAGCTGGTACTCGCAGGGACGCGACGTAGACAGCCTTCTGCCGATCCTCAGCACGTACCTCGGCCACGTCTCTATCGAGAATACGAGGACGTACCTCACCGCGAACGGGCTCTTGCTCGAACGCGCCTCCGAGCTTTTTGGCGCACGGACGAGTTTCATCGAACAGGTGATGTCGTGAAGTCACCAGCAGCTTCTTTGCAGGCGTTGGTTCAGGGCTTCTTCGAGAAACACCTCCCCACCGAGCGAAACGCGAGCCGCAACACCGTGCTCGCGTATCGCGACGCCCTCAAGCTGTTCTTCCGGTTCGCGAGCACCCGTCTGCGTCGAAGCCCCGAGCAACTCGATCACGACGCCCTCGATGTGGCCATCGTGCGGTCGTTCCTCGAACATCTCGAACGCAAGCGCGGAAGCGGTCCGAGCACTCGCAATCATCGGCTCGCCGCGATCAAGGCCTTCGCTCGATACACCGCGTCGGTTGCCCCGGAACACATGGAGCGGTGCCGCAGAATTCGCGAGATGCCCCTGGCGCGTACCGAACACGTCGAAGTCCGCTACCTCGAGGAAGACGAGATCGCCTGCATCGTCAAAGCGACGAACACGAGCCGTAGCCTTCGAGACCGAGCGCTTGTGCTCATGCTGTACAACGCCGGCCTGCGCGTCCAGGAACTCGTTGATCTGAACGTCGCCGACGTCCGTTTCGACCCGATTCCGCACGTGACGATCATCGGCAAGGGTCGAAGGCAGCGCACGTGTCCGCTCTGGTCCCGTACTGTCCGAGCGATCCAAGCGTGGCTCGATCAGCGCGCCCCCTGCGATCAAGACGCGCCGCTGTTTCTCAACGCCCGACGTGAGCGCCTGAGCCGCTCCGGCGTCGCCGACATTCTTCGTCGACTGGTCGCTCGCGCGAAGATCACGGCACGTCACGCGAAGGCCGTATCTCCGCACGTGATGCGACACACGACGGCCATGCATCTTCTGATGGCCGGCGTCGACATCACCACGATCGCCGCGTGGCTTGGCCACGCCCAACTCTCGACCACACACGGATACGTAGAGATCAACCTTCGGATGAAGCAGGCCGCCGTGGCGACCATGGCGTCGTCGCTGCCGAAGATGCCGCGCTACCGCTTCCCGTCGGGAAATCTGCTCGCCTGGCTCGACGACCTCGGCCGTGCCGGCGTTATGCGCAGCCCACCTCGGACTTCCCGAACAAAAGCGAGGTCTCGTGCCAACCGCTCTGCATAACGGGCGCTCCGCATTACATCTGTTATGCGCAGCTCCACATAAAAGATGCCGGATCTTTTCGCCGTCGAGCGGGCTGAAGCCCACGGTCCCGAGAATCTGACCGGCGCGAACGCGTTGCTTCGACGCCGCCCGCCCGGTCGGTGTGACGAGCAGCTTGTCGAGGTGCGCGTAGAACGTCGCGACCTTGAGCGGCGAGTGATCGATCACGACCGCGTGACCGCGCGGTGTTCGCATCGCCGACCACACCACGCCGTCGGACGCGGCGACGACCGCGATGTCATCGGGCATCACGAACGCCTTCGTGCCGTTCGGCGTGCCGGCCTTGAACGAGTCGACCGGGAGGCGCTTGAACATGATGTCGACGCCGCCGTGGCGGGGACGGCCAGCGCGCGGCGAGTAGAAGCCATCCGAGATCACGGGCTGACGACCCTTCCAAGCCTGGACGGGCCACACCCACCGACCGGGCAGCGGACCGACGAACGACGCGGACGATAGCAGCGAGATTGCGCCGCGCGCCGTGTTGTTGCGCATGAAGAGGTACGCGGCGAGCGCGCCGCCTCCGACGATCCAAGGCATCTTGCTCACGGCTATGACTCCGGGCTCTCGTGGTTGCCGCTGCGCGAGATCAGGAACAGCCCGACCAGACCCGCTCCGATCAGCAGCGGCGTCCCGAACCCGGAGAACAGGCCCTTGCCTGCTTCGTTGGCGACCTTCCCGATCGCATTCGCCGCGCCCCCTGCGATGTCGGCGACTCCGCTCGCGACCGCCGCCGCGCCCGCTTTGATGTTCTCGGGCAGGTGCGTGATGCTGTCTTTGATCGAGTCGAGCATCATGTCGCTCTTGCTCGGCGCCTCGTCCGCGACCGCGACGTGGATCGCGGTGCTCAGGAGCGCACGCCAGAACCCGTTGTTCTTCGGGTAGAGCGCGTTGGGATCGCCCTTGCGTGCGATCGCGTCGACATCTACGAGCGCCGCCTTCCAGCGCGTCGCGACACCCTCGTGGCCGAAAACCTCCTTGATGCCGCCGAACTGCTTGTTCCAGTAGTTCGCGAGCAAGACCACGTCGCCGTTCGTCGTGCGCGGAATTTGCTTGTTCGCGCCACCCATCCCGGGCTCGGGATCCTTGCGATCGACGCCCCGCAGGGTCCGAAGGAACTTGAACTGCTCGTTGTAGAGGTCGTCGTACGTCTTCACGTTCTCGAAGTGCTTGAACGGTCCGTCGCCCTTCGGACCCACGTTGCGAAGCTCGATTGGCTCGGCGAGCTGGGCGATCAGCGCGTCCCGGAATACCGGCGGCGGCAGCGCCGCGCCTTGCGAATGCAGGTAGACGCAGATCGCCGGCAGCGTGTTCCAGAACGAACGGTTCTCCGCGTAGACGGCGTGCGGAACGACGAGCGCGTGGCGTTCGAGATCATCGATGCACGCACGCCAGCGCCGCGCGAGTCCGTGCCCGCCGAAACGAAGCGGCTGCTCGCGAACGAACGGATCGACCATGGCCGCGATCGAGATGACGTCGGCGCCGATCGTGCGTGGCCAGCGTGCCGCGTCCTCTTCGCCGGAGTTGACCTCGACGAAGCCACGCGACTCCGTTGCGGTCGATTGAATCGCAAAGTATGCGCGGAGCCAGGTTGTGATCTGAATCGACATGGAACCTCCAAGAGAGATAGCGAAAGGAATCGGGGGCCGGGGTCGAGCGAGCGGCGCTCGACGCGCCCGGTTTGGTTGGGGGTTAGTTCGTTTCTGTGAGCGCTACGTCTTCGCGATCACGGCCCGAGGCGTTCGCGAGGAATGACGATCGCGATGTGTCCGGAGGCAAGTGCCTCCGGATCGATCGAGCACGTCATCACCTGCGATTCCGATTCGCAGCTCACCGCATCGCCCGTGCTCGGCGAGCTGCTCTCCGGCTTCGTCGCGGTCGGCGCTGGCGCGTACGCCACCGCCGAACCGCCGAGGAACCCCGCGTTACCCGTGGTCGGTTGCCCGACCCCCGCGTAGCTCGGCGTTCCTCCGCTGCCGAAGAACGATCCGAGGCGACCGAACAGCCCACCACCGTTGTCGGCGGTCTGCTGCCCGGCTCCCTGATAGGTAGGCGTTGCCATCGCCTACCCCACGACCTTCCCGACGAGACCGCCGAGCGTCCGGATCTGCTCGTCACGCTTGGCGTGCTGAGCGAGTGCACCCTGGAACAGGATGAGGTTCCCCACATCCGTGGTGGTGTCCCTCGTCGCGACCGGAGCCCCCGGGAGGGGCTGGAGCGCGGCGAAGAGCTGCGCGACCATCTCGACGACCTGACCCGTGGTCAGCTTGCCGAAGAAGGACGCCGCGATCGACTGCTGCGGATACGGCTGCTGGTACATCACCGGCGCCGGTTGCGCATAGGCCATCGGCTGCGCGTAGGTCACCGGCTGCCGGCTCGGCGGCACGTAGACCGTCCGGCTCGGCGAAGCCGGATTCCATCCCGGGCGAGACTGACCACCCTGCGTGCGGTGATCGCGGCTCGGCGCGTTGCGAGTGTCGACGTAATAGATGTCTGCGTAGTCGTCGTCCATACAGTTTCTCCTTTGATGGGGCGCGTCTCCCGCCGCTCGCGCGACCCCGACCCCCGATCCCTTTCGCGTTAGCCCATCGCCTCGTGTTCGCCCGCGACGAGCGCGAGCCGGTCGCGCGCCCGCTCGAACGCGTTCTCGAGCGCACCGGGCGGCAGACCGTCCGCGTTCGCCGGCTTCTTCCCCGTCGCGACGCTCGGCGCCGCGGGCTTACTGACGCGGTCGCGATCGTCGATCAACATCAGCGCGAGCTGACTGCCCGCGGCGGACATCGTCCCGGCACCCACGCTCTTGATCGTCGATCCATCACCCTTCCAGGCGAGCCCCGCACCAACGGCGGCGAGCGCGCCCGCGATCGTCTTCGGTGCCCAGCCCTGACGCGCGAGGAACGATCCGACGAGCGCGGTACCCGCCGCGCCTGCCGCGGTGTACCCGAGGCGGTGCATCGAGGTCTCGTCCGCCGTTGCCGCGCGCGGCGCACGAGGCGCCCGCGGTGTTGCGTTGCGCGGAGGCCACGCGTTCCGATGCCTCGTGACCTTGTGCTTGTGCTTCTTGTTGGCCATGACCATTCCCTTTCAGGCGTACGCGCGACGGGTAGGGGCGATGCCGAGCGCCCACAAGAGTTGAGCGGGGACCTTGGTCTCCCAGCGATCCCAGAGCTCGGCCGCGCTCGGGAAGTGCATCGGCGGGGCGAACCACGGCCCGAGCGTTCGGACCGGACCGAGGTCGCGCTCGATCGCGCCGATGATCAGGCCGAACGTGAACAGCACGTCATCGACACGAACGTGCGACGGCTGCCCGGCGATGCGCGCACGCATGAACGCGCGCACCCGCTCCACGGCATCGACCTCTTCGGGGAGGTCCCCCGCCAGACGGACGGCGACGTCGAGCGCCCATTCGAACGCCTCGCGGAACGCCGCAAACAGCGGTGTCCAGTCGAGTGGACCCACGCCCGTGATCTCGGGCGTTCGGATCGAGCTCCGCTTCTTCTGCTTCTTCACGTGATCTCCTGACTCGGGGCAAAGCCCCGCTGTGCTCGCACGCAGCGAGCGAATTAGTTTCGGCGTCACGCACCACGCGCGACGCGAGCAACGGTTGTGGTGCGCTACGCGGCGCGCTTGCCGAACAGGTTGTCGAGCGTCGGGAGCTTCTTCGGTTTGGCGACGGCGCCCATCGTGAGGCCCTCGCGGTTCAGCTCTTCCTCGACGAGCCCGAACATGTCATCGCCGATGCCGTGGCTCGCCAGCTTCGAGCGGAGGACGTTGGCGCCGACGTTCATGCCGATCTTCGCGAGGGCAGACCTGTACTCGGGAGGAATGAACTGCGCGGCTGCGAGGAGCCAGGGCATGTTGCGGTGCGTCCGCGCGGCAGCCTCGTCGGCGAGGTCTGCGACCGCCTGCGCCGTGGTCCGCACGATGCGGAGCGCACGAGGCCCGTAGCGACGCGCGACCCTCTCGGCGAGCGCGAGCAACCATCCGATCGCCTCGATCACCTCCGGCGAGGCCGGCGCGGTTCCATCGTCCACGAGCTGCATCATCGCGTTGCGCGCTCGGCGCACACGACTGGGCCCGTTACGGACGTTGGCCGCGCCGGCCTCCGCGAGCTGCGCCGTCCACTCGATCGCGTCTCGCGCCTCGATCGTCACGGGGCCTTCCTTGAAGGCCGCCACGCCGCAGTCGAGGCAGTTCTGCGGGACACGCGGATCGAGGATGACCGGCGCGCCATTCTCGACAGGAAACGTATGGAGCCCGATGGGCGTATCGAGCGTCGCGAGCTGGCGCACGGGACGCGGATCGACATCTCGGCCGCTGCCAGAAATAGTGCTCCGCGTTCCACGCAGTTTGGATTGGGTGCTGGGATGCGCAGCCGCTGGGGCGGCTTGCACTCGTCGATCTTCGGTCCGTCGCTCTCGTCGCCGTCAT
>JBBSQG010000125.1:0-7954 GCA_038258125.1 Solirubrobacterales bacterium | reverse complement strand
GGCAGGCGAGGGTGGTGCTGTTGGCGGTCGGCGTGCTCCTGCTGCTGGTGGTGCCGTCTTCGGCGCAGGCGGCGACATGCTCAAACTACGACAACCAGGCCGATGCGCAACGCGCGCAGGACACGCGCGATGGCGATGGCGACGGCATCTTCTGCGAGGCGCTGCCCTGCCCGTGCTCCAAGCCCGGCCAGAGCAGCGCGAGCGCCCCGAAGCTCAAGAGTTCCAAGCCCGCGACGGCCAGGCGGGTCCGCCGGTATGTCGCGCGGATCACGAAGGTGGTTGACGGGGACACGATCAAAGTGCGCCTCGATGGTGGGCGTCGCGAGACAGTGCGGCTGATCGGTATCGACACGCCCGTTCTCTGGAGTCGAGATGTGATTCATCCAACCTCGACGGGGGCGCAGCGTCGATGACGGTGCCCATGACGTGGCGCGATGATTGCGTGGTGCGCCAGAACGGCGGCGCGCTAAGTCGGACCGACCATTCCCGGTGTTCGCGATGAGACGGCGAGGTCCGCGTGTCGTGTGGCTGGTGACCGTGGCGCTCGCTGTCGCCGTCTTCAGCGTCACCATGTCCGACCGCTTCGGTGGCCCGAGCGGCAGCGATCAGGGCGGGGCGGATGCCCGCGACGCCGTCGTACGCGTCGTGGATGGCGACACCGTGGTGCTCCGATCGGCTGGCAAGAGCAGGCTGATAGGAGTCGACACACCAGAGGTCTTCGGACGCCCCGGGTGCTTCGGGGAGCAGGCGTCGGCGTTCGCGAAGAGAACGCTGCCGCCGGGCACGCCAGTGCAGGTCGAGCGCGACGCGGAGCAACGCGATCGCTACGGGCGCAGCCTGATCTATCTGATGCTTCCCGACGGGCAGTCGTTCAACGAGCTGCTCGTCGACGAGGGGTTCGCAGTGCCGCTCACGATCCCACCGAACGTTCGTTACGCCCAGCGGTTCCGCGAGCTCGCCGACCGAGCCCGTGACGAACAAGTCGGCCTGTGGTCACCCGCGACGTGTGACGGGCTGGTAGGTCGATCAAGATGATGCGGAGACGGCGGCCCCGGTGACCCCTCGACGACGACAGGGCGACGTCCTCGATCGCTCACGGACGCTCGTTGGAGAGGCACCAACCCACCATGGATGATTCGAGGATGCCCACCGACGCTCAACAGAGGCGGGCCAGGCAGTACGCCGTCTGCTCATACGCACTGACGCAAGATCGGATCACCGACGGTGCCGAGGGGGTCTTCGACCAAGCTCTCACGAACGCCTTGGCCGCAATCGTGGCCGCCGAGTGGCCCGGCGCCGAGTCCGATGGGCCGTCGCACATCCGCTCGGCCGGCTCTCTCCTCGGGGTCATCGAACATGAGGGCGCTCCCGGCGACGAAGGCGTCATGCATCTGCTGCGGGCAGACAGCCCCAAGTGGCTACCTCCGGTGTTCGGCGCGGAGCCAACCCCGAACTTCACGATCGTCGAAGTCGCGACGCTCCGCGACGCGCTCAAGGTCACGTGGGCTATCCGACATGCCCGAGACGCGGATCAAGCAGCGGTAGCCGGTCTGACTGAAGAACACATCAACGCACTGGTTGAACTTGCGCACCACCCGGTGCTTTATTCGATGCCAGACATCGCGGCCGACCGTGCGGAGGATCGACTTCATGACACCGATGCAGCCGAACGTCAGCGTGCCGCCGCGTATTACTCATCGTTGGATGATGAGGAGCAGCGGCTGCGCGAGACCGTCGATTACGAGGCCCGATACAGCCACGTCACCGGCGATGACCGTTGCGAGGTCGAGGCATGCCCTGTCTGCGGGAACACCTCGCTCGCTGCCGAGCGCTTCGATGGCTGGCTCGACCAAGTCGGAATCGGTACGTGCATCGTGTGTAGCTACAGCCGTCATCCCGATCTCGCCGACGAGCTCGCGAGCGTTCGAATGCTGGAGCGCCACGAACACGATTGATCTGGACGGATGCACCTCGACTTTGCGCGGGATCGCCGCAACCATCTTCAGCGAGGCACGATCTACGGCGCGTCAGGGGTCCCGTCTTTGACCACGCCGCCGCGTCCGTCATGAGCCAACAGCTCGCGCATCGAGTCGTCGCGTGTTCTTCCCCGTCCACATGTCGTCCAAGGATGGAGGGAATCGTCCGGGTCCTGCGAGCGAACGGTGATGACGGCGAGGTAGCCGCCCTTGTCAGCGAGAGCCCCCGGCCAGCAGCCCCCTACGACCACGGGCTCGATGGCGAAGACCGCACCCATGCTGGCGGCCAGGCTCTCGCACTGCGCCGTGAGCTCAGGATCTGTCATGCGTCTCCTCGTTCCGTCGGGTCGTTATGGAAGCTCGTCCTCGGTGACATGCGACTCGCACCCCAAGCGCTGCGCCTCCGACACCGCGCCGGCGCAGTAGTCCTTGACGGCATCGCTGGCCGCCTCTGCGGCATCGAGATCGTCCTGCTCGAACTCGTATGAGGGTGTTCCGTCCAGCTTCGTCGGAGTCGGGTCAACGGTGCTCGGTGAGGACTCGCCGGTGCCTTGCGTGCTGGCGCCGGTGATCCGCTTCAAGAGGTCGTTGCCTTCGGAATTGCGACGGCGTACGAAGTCGTTCACCTGCTTCGCCGGCGCGTACGGCCGGATCAGGTCTACAAAATCCCCGAAGGCCGCATCGGTGGAGTTGATGCTCGCCCTGACTCGCCTAAACGCGCGATCCTGGTCGCCATCATTGACGACGGTCGCGCGGAGCGCGGTGATCGCGCGTGTGGTTCCACGACGTGTCTCTGCGGCCTTTGAGAGCACCCCGCGCATCTCGCTGTCGGTCAGACTGGCCGCCGTGTCCCGGAGCGCGCGACTTTCGCGTCGGAGCGTCGCCAATCGACGTCGGGTGGTCGCGACCCAGTCCTCACTGCTGACCGTGTCGTCGCCGTAGTCGACGATGATCAGCGTGGCTGCGGCGTCCCAAGCTCTGTCGTGAGTGACGTAACCCTGGTACGCCGCGCTCTTCAGCTCTCGGTTCAACACATGAACGCGCTCGGCATGCGGATCCTTCGGAGCGTTGGTTGATCGTGGAGTGGCCGTGCCCAGAACACCGCCCAGCACGACGAGGCCGACGAACAGCATCCCGATGGCCATGAAGACGCGCTGCAGGATTGTCATCGCGTCCCTCCAGGGCATACCCAGGACGTGGGCCGGTCGCCGACCCGTGGACTCGTGCGGTCGGCCATGTCGGGTTGATCGGCAGGCCGTCGGGAGAGCCAAGTGGCGCGGCGAAGAGCGGACAGATGTCGCCCGGAGCAAGACGACGTAGCCCGCCACGCGGTGTGGCGAGGAGCTAGATCTCGGCGGGGCGCGCCCACGCTCGTCGCTGGCATGGCGTCTTTTGGAGGCGGCCGGGCCAGGAGCGCCATCGGGTGTGCTTAGAAGTGCGGCTCGGCCAGCGCGACGAACTCGCCGGTGAGCCCGTGGAAGACCGCGTCGTGGCGTAGTCAGCCAGTGTCGGTCATGCGCGGTTCTGTTGCGCTACGAGCTCGCGGTTGATGGTGCGGACAGCTTCGAGCTGCTCCTCGCGCTCGGCGAGCGCTTCGCGCAGCTCGAATGCCTCGCTTTCGAGCTGCTCGACGCGCTGCTGCAGCCGCGCTTCGTTGCCGACTTCGCGGTGGTCGTCGAGCGGCAGCTCATCGAGGACGGAGACGCCGAGCACCCGCGACAGCTTGGCTTCGACCTGGCGAAGCTGGTCGCGTAGCCGGGCATTCTGCGCCCTGTAGTTCTCCAGCTCGGCGCGCAGCGACGCGGCGGTCACGCGGCTGGACGTGGTCAGCCGAGCCGACAGATGCTCGCCGGCGGCTTGCACCTCCGCGGCGATCGCATGACGGACCTCGGGCTTGTAGAGGAAATTGCGGCTGACCTCGGCGCGGCGCGCGATCTCGGCCATGGCCGGCTCGTCGCCGCGCTCCAGCAGCGCCCGCGTGACGGCGACGACGCGCTCGAACTTGTGCGTCGAGGTGAGCGAGCGTTGCTGGCGCATCGCTTCGGTGCGATCGGTCACCGGGACGCTCCGTCTGCGGCGACGCGAGGGTTCAGCGTCGGCTTGATCTGGCGGATCGCGAGCGGCTGGCCGCTCGGTGCGGCGCGGCCGGTGAGCTGCGCGCGGGCGCGGCGCAGCACCACAATTGCTTCCTCGACGGCGTCGCGCTCGCTCCCGGGCAGTTCTGCGAGCTTGGCTTCGCAGCGGCGCACGAGTCGCTGCACGGCGGCGATCTCCTCCTCGGCCGGGCGTGCGTCGCGGCGCGCCCACTCGGCCAGCTCGGGCGCTTGGATCGCGAGGCGTTCGCGATCGGCAAGCAGCTGGTTGAGGTGCGTCTTGAGCTCGGGCAGGTAGGACGGGTCGGTGCGGAAGTGCTCGCACCCGAAGCAGCGATGGCGAAACGGGCAGGCCTGGCCGCTGGCCCGGACGTTGGACGGCTCGGCGCAGCCGCCGAACGTGACGGCGACCTGGCCGACGCGCTGGCGCTGGCGCTGGGACTCGGCGAGCCGCTCGATGAACGGGGTCTCGTCGCCGCCGCGATCGAGCTGGAGCGGGCGCAGCTGGTCGATCGCCAAGCGCTTGCGCTTGTCGCTGACCTCATAATAACCCTGCGTGCTCTTGAGGTCGTCGTGGCCGAGCAGGTCGGCGAGCACCTCGACGGGGGTGCCGGCGTCGGCATGGCGCTGCGCGAACGTGTGGCGAAACGCGTAGGCGATGACGCGGCTGCGATCGAACTCGTTGCCGTCGGGGCCGAGCAGCGACGGGATCGCGGCGGTCCAGTCGCGCAGGAACCGGCCCACCCGCACGTCCGTGACGGTTGCGGTGCCGTGCGGGTTGCGACCCGTGCGGGGGAACAGCGGCAGCTCAGCCGGCGGCGTCTCGGTGTAGCGCGCGCGCACTCGCGCCTGCTGGGCGGTGATGATCGCGGCGGTAGCCGTCGTGATCGGCAGCCGGCAGTCGGTGCGCTTCACCTTCGGCATGTCATGCACGAGGACCGGCTCGTCGGGTGCATCCCACTCCAGGCACTGCAGCCGCAGCACGCACGTCTCGGTCGGCCTGCGCCCGATCTCGGAATGCAGCTCGACGAGCGCCCTCGCGTCCGTTCCGAACAGCGTCTCCAGGATCTCCAGCGCGCTGTCGTCGAGCAGCTGGTCCATCACGATCTGCGGCAGGTCGCGGCGGCGCTCGTCGCGGCGCAGTCCGCGGAACGCAAACATGTCCTGGTCGTGAATGGCGAACGTGCCGGGCAGCCCGTGGAGCGGCTGGCCGACCTCCATCAGCCCGAACTGGCGGGCCTCGCGCAAGAACTGCCGCAGATCCTTTACGGAGCGGGCGTGCAGCCACTTCGTCAGGTCGCCGCGCTGCTCCAGCAGGCGCAAGCGACTGAGGTAGCTTGTCATCGCGCGGCGATCCAGCGCAGCCGGGATCGCTCCACCGTCGTCCCGGCGCGTCAGGTACGCCGACAGGTACTCCAGCGATTCGATCACGCGCGTGACGGAGCGCCGGTGGACAGTGCCGACCTTCTCCAGCGCCCAGCCCTTGGCACCCGCCCGCAGCCATTCGGGCGCGACGGCGGTGAAGTCCACCCTGCCTTCGCGGCCGAAGACGCGCAGATCCCAGATGTCGTTGGCCGCTTCGCTGTCGGGATCCGCACTGACCAGCCGAACCACCTCGCGGGCGGTGCGGATGAACTCTCGCACCGGTGGAGTTGCGATGTCGTGCAGCGCCGTGATCTCCAGGATCGACCGGACGCGTCGCGTCGCCAGCAGCTTCAGCACGCTGACGAGAACGTGCGGCGGTACCTGACGGCCCAACCGAGCGCTGTCCTGCAGACCGAGCAGCAACTCCACACGAAGCATCGGGTCGATCGCGTCGAGGTCGACCTCCTTCGCCGAGACGACCCGCAGGTGCCGAGGCTTGAGAGCCCGCGGGTCACGCATCCGGACCGCCTCGACCTCCATGAACTCCGCGAGCTCGCGGCCCTGGGGACGACCGGCGCTGCGCCACGCCGGGTCGTGCGCACGGCATAGCCCGTTGCCCGTGCATGACCACCGGTCGCAACCGTCGACGCGACAGCCACCAAACGTCGGCTTCGGACGCCCAGGTCCGAACCGTTCGTCGCCGACGACGAACGCCTCGATCGACTGGCGGCGGTGATGACGCTGGGAGCTACATTGCACGCACAGGCCATTGGTTGCCGCAGGCCGCTCACGCCCCGGCAGGCAGCACACCCGGCACAACGGCTCGGTCGCGCGCGTGTAGCGCGAGGCGGTAACGCTTGCCCGGTTCTGCTGCTTGGCGACTGTGGCGACGAACTGCTCCACCGAGACCACAGGATCAGCAGCGCGCTGACGACGCAGCCGCTCGGCGCATGCAGAGCACAGCACCGTCCCGCTCTTCGGAACCGTCGTGTTCAGACAGCCCGCGACCGGGCAGACGCGCCAGCCGAACACCGGGTGGTCCGCCGGCGGCGACCAGACGCGGGTCGTGCTGTCATAGCCGGCGGTCCCAAGGAACGTGGCGTCCAGGGCAGCCTCGACCCGGCCGGGAGCGCGCACCTCCTGAAGCCCGCGCGCGGGAACGGACATCACAGCGCTCGCCGCCTACTGCCGGCCAGCCGCTGCACCGCTTGGCGCTTGCGCTCGTCGGTGACGTGCAGGTAGATCTCGGTGGAGCGCAGCGACGCGTGTCCGAGCATCTCGGCGATGACGTCGATCGGCACTTCCGCAGCGGCCAGGTCCGTTCCGACCGAGTGGCGCAGCATGTGCGGCGTGACGCGCCGCTCCAAGCCCGCCTTGCGCGACAGCCGCGCGAAGAGATCCTCAACGGTGTCGGGCTTCATCGGCTCGCCGAGCGGACGCTGGAACTGGTTGACGAACACGAAGTCGCTCGTCTGCGCCGCGACGCAGTCCTCGCGCGCGGCGAGCGCGAGGTCATAGACGGAGATGACGTGCTGGTGGACGGGCACCGTGTGATCGCGACCCTTGGCACGAGCACCGTTCGCGTTCTCGCGCCGGCACACGTGGACATGCGGTCCTTCGACATCGCAGCCCAGCGCGGTCGAGCGATCAATGAGATGCAGGTCGCTCCGGCGAAGGCCGAGCGCCTCGCCGATCCGCAGACCCGTGTACCACAGCAGCACGAGCAGAAACCGGTCGCGCCAGCTGACGGCCGCCAGCGCCAGCGCCTCCCACTCCTCGCGCGTCGCGAACTTGGGCGCGCCGCGGCGCTCGACGCGCAGCCGGTGGACGGCGCCCGCCGCCTCGCCCTCGGGTCGCTGATCCGACGGCGGCAACTTGTACAGCCGGCCAAGCACCTCGGCCGGCAGCGCACCGTCGCGAACCGCGTGCTTGGCAAGCTCGCGCACCGCAACAAGAATCCTGTTGATCCGCCGCGCGCCGCGGGCGTTGCCGACGCCGCGGCCGCGCCGCTCGATCGGCGTCGTCTGCAGCCACAGCTGAAAGCGCCCGAGCTGGCGAAGCCCGACCTCGAGCGTGCGGTCAGTCTCCGCGCACCAGTTCAGGAACAGCGCGACATCGCCAGCGTAGGCCTTCGTCGTCGACTCCGCGCGAGCGCCCGCCAAGCGCAGATCGCGCAAGAACCGATCGGCCACCTCGACGGGCTCGTAGGCGCCATCGACCACCGTCCAGTACGGGGAGCCCGGAAGCTCGACCCGAAATGAACGCAACCCACGAGGAGGACACTTGCTCACGTCGATGACTATCTCCGGTGCGCCGGACGGAACGTCTCATCTCCCTCCCTCAGAGAGACGAAGGAGTACGGCTCCCCGACTCCAGAAAAGTCCGGAGACCAAGCGGCCAGGCACGCCCGTGCAGTGCGGCGGCCGCGCCGCGACCGCGCGGATGAAGCGGCTCGCGTTGCGCAACGGCAAGGGCCGCCGTGTGCGGCTCACGACCGACCCCACCCAGCAGCTCGCCGAT
>JBBSQG010000124.1:0-8058 GCA_038258125.1 Solirubrobacterales bacterium | reverse complement strand
CGCGCGGCCGCCGCGCCGTGACGACGCGCACCTCGGCACCTGCCCGCCGCAGGGCAGCGGCGAGCTGCTCGTCGGCGGCGCGCAGGCCGGCCGTCGATCCCAGCGAGACGATGAGGACGTCGGCCGCGGTCAATGCCCACCCACCCTGGCATCCTCCCGCATCTCGTGGTCGCCTCCGCTCCCGTGACAGCGCCGCGGCGCCCGCGCGCCCGCCCGTGACCGGCACGCTGCTCAACGTCGGCGCGGTCCTGCTCGGCACCGCGCTCGGCGTCGCCGTCGGCAGCCGCCTGGGCAGCGGGGTGCAGCAGCGCGTGCTCGCCGGCCTCGGCCTCGTGACCGCCGTGATCGGCGTCGACCTGGCGCTCGCCTGGCGCGACACGAGCCCGCTCTACGTGCTCGGGGCGGTCCTGCTCGGCGGCCTGATCGGCGAGGCGCTGGGGATCGAGGCGCGCCTGGCGCGGCTCGGCGACCGGCTGCAGGAGCGCGTCGTACGCGACCGCGACCCGAGCCGTCCCGCCTCGACGGTCAGCGAGGCGTTCTTCACCGCCAGCCTGCTGTTCTGCGTCGGGCCGCTGACCGTCGTCGGCTCGTTCGAGGACGGCCTGCGCGGCAACATCGAGCCGCTTGCGACGAAGTCCCTGCTCGACGGCTTCGCCTCGATCGCGCTCGCCTCGACGCTCGGCGCCGGGGTCGCGCTCGCCGCTGGCACGGTTCTCGTCGTGCAGGGCGGGCTGACGCTCGGCGCTAGCCTGTTCGACGATCTGCTGCGCGGCGAGGCGCTCAGCGCGATGACCTCGACCGGCGGCGTGCTGATCATCGGGATCTCGCTCAAGCTGCTCGACCTCAAGGACGTCAAGGTTGGCAACTTCCTGCCCGCGCTCGTGATCGCGCCGGCGCTCGTCGGCCTCGTCAGCCTCGTGTCCTAGCGGACGGATCCATCGGCCCGGTCGACGCTCAGCGGACCGCGCCATTGACCGACACGATGTCGCGCCGCAGGCCGGGCGCGCGGATCAGCTTGATCGGCTTCAGCGGCGAGGTGGGCTCGACGTAGAAGGCAACGCCGTCGCGCTCCTCGATCGCCGTCACGGCCGCCTCCTGGCGGCGCCACGCGAGCGCGGCGATGATCGCAAAGCCGCAGGCGATCGCCGGGATCTGGGGGGCGACGAGCCCGAGCGCGAGCGCGATCAGCGTCGACGCCAGCAACGGCCACATGCGGTTGAGCAGCATCCGGCCCGGCGACTGCTCGGGCAGCGAGTTCGTCGATCTCGCCGCCGCAAGCAGGCTCGCGATCGGCGAGTTGGTCTGCGCGCGGCGACCGAGCCAGGTGCCGATCATCGCCGCGACGAGCCACCAGCCGATGACGAAGCCGACGAGCACCGAGTCCTGCTCGGAGCTGGCCCCGACCACCGTCAGCGTGGCAAGCACGGTCGCCGCGCCCGCACAGAGCAGGACCGCCGAGCGCAGGAAGTCGACGAAGCGCATGGCCCGCGCTACGCGGCCAGGGCCTGGAGCAGCTGACGTACGCCGGGCGGCCCGTCGACGAGCAGATCGGCCTGCGCCTCCAGGTCGGGCGGGGTCTCGTCGGAGCGCACGCCGACGCAGAGCGCCGCGCCCAGCCGACCCTCCTCGACGAGCTCGCGCAGGCCGGCGAACGCGTCGAGGTCGGTCATGTCATCGCCGACGTACATCCCGACAGCGAGATCGCGCTCCTCCAGCAGCCGGCGCACCCCACGGCCCTTGTTGATGACGACCGGCGGGCGGACCTCGAGCACCTTGCGTCCCCAGTGGATGTTCAGGCCGGCGGCCTGCGCCTCGTCGGCGATCGCGCGGACGGCCGCCTCGGCGGCGTCCTCGTCGGGCGCGCCGCGCCAGTGAAACGCCTTGATCGCGTGCTTGTCCTCGCTGCGCACGCGCAAGCGCTGCAGCTCGGCGGTGTAGACCCGCTCCAAGAACTCGTGCATCGCGGGCTCGTGGGCGGCGATCTCGGGGTCGATCTGGACCTCGGTGCCGCCCGCCTCCAGCAGCTCGGAGCCGTGGTTTCCGAGGTAGGCGATGGAGCCGAGCGAGACCATCCGGCGCGCCGTCGAAGAGCGCCGGCCGCTGATGCAGCCGACCAGCCCGTAGCGCTTGGCGACGGCGATCAGCTGCGCTCGCGTCGGCTCGGGCACGGAGGCGTCGTCGGCGTGGCGGACGATCGGCGCGAGCGTTCCGTCGATGTCGAGCAGGACCGCCGAGCGGTCCGGTTGCGCACGCAGAGGCTCGAGCGCCTCGGCGAGCGTGGCAGCGGCGGACATGGCCCCTAGTATGGCGCCCATGGCGGGACGCCGAACGCTCAGGCTGGCGGCGATCGGCACGGCGGCCGGGCTGTTCAGCGGGCTGTTCGGCGTCGGCGGCGGCGTGCTGATCGTGCCGCTGCTCGTGCTGTGGTGCGGCTTCGGCGAGCGCCTGGCGACGGGCACGTCGCTCGCCGCGATCGTGATCATCGCCGCCGTCGCCACGGCCGTGCACGGCGTGTACGGCAACGTCCACCTGCGTGAGGGGCTGCTCGTCGGGCTGCCGGCGGTGGCGGGCGTCGTGTTCGGCACCGAGCTGCAGCAGCGCATCTCCGCCCGGGCGATCTCGCTCATCTTCGCCGGGATGCTGGCGGTTGTGGCGATCGAGATGCTCGTCGGATGATCGAGGCGATCCTCATCGGCCTGGTCGCGGGGATCGTCGCCGGGCTGCTCGGCGTCGGCGGTGGGGCGCTGTTCGTGCCGGCGCTGACGCTCGGCCTCGGTCTGAGCCAGCTCGACGCGGAGGCGACCTCGCTGCTGGCGATCATCCCGGTCGCGCTCGTCGGCACGCTGCGCCAGCGCGGGCACGGCAACGTCGACCTGCGCACGGGCGCGCTGCTCGGCGGCCTCGCCGTCGCGGGCGCGGTGGCCGGCGTGGCGATCGCCAACGTCGTGCCCGAGCGCGGGCTGGAGGTCGGCTTCGGGCTGTTCTTGCTCCTCGTGTCCGCGCAGCTCGTGCGGCGCGCCCTGCGCCCGGCGCCGCCCGCTGCGCATTCCGGGCGTTGAGCCCCCGCTATGCGCGCGTCGCCCGCTGACCGCGGCCCGCTCACCGCCCACTGTTGCGCGTTTCGGGGAGTGAGGCCCCGGAACGCGCGTCGCTAGGACGGCAGCCCGTGCTCCAGCGCGCCCTTGACCGCCGCGTCGAGCGCGTTGATCCGGTAGAGCGCGAGCGCCTCGGCTGAGCCGAAGCGCCGGTTCGGCGCCGCGTCGGGGCCGTGATGGCACAGCACGCAGTGCGCGAGCGCGAGCTGGCGCTCCGCGGTCAGGGCGGGCACGCCGGCGGCGCGCTCGCGCAGCAGGGCCAGGCCGAGCTGGACGTGGCCGAGCAGCCGACCGGCCTCGGTGAGCCCGATCTCGGCACCGTAGGAGAACTCGCGCGTGCGGCCGAGGTCGTGCACCAGCGCGGCGGTCATCAGCACGTCGGAGTCCAGCCGCGGGTGCAGGATGCAAACCTCCTGCACGAGCGTGCCGACGGCGACGGTGTGCTCGAGCAGCCCGCCGAGATAGGAGTGGTGGCCGTTGCGGGTGCAGGGCGCCTTGCGCCACTCCGAGCGCAGCGCCGCGTCCCCGAGCATCGACCCGAGCAGTGCCCGCAACCCCGGGTCGTGCACCTCCCGCGCGAGGTGCTCCAGGAATCCGTCGAGCTCGTCGAGGTCGCGGTAGGCGACGGGCAGGAACGCGGACGGGTCGGCAGCCCCCGCCGGCGCGCGGGCGATCGAGCGCAGCTCGACCTGCAGCTCGTCACGAAACCGCTCGACGCGGCCGGCGACGCGGACGAGGTCGCCGCGCTCGAAGCGCCCGGCGAGCACGTCGGCGTCGCGGAACGCCCGGCCCTGCATCGTGCCGCTGCGATCGCGCAGCTCGACCGCGAGATACGGCGTTCCAGAGCGCGACATCAGCCGGTCCTTGCGCGTGCAGGCAAAGACCTCGTCGACCTCTTGCCCGGCGCGAAGGGTGGCAATGCTCATCGACCCATGATGTACCTTCAATCGGATGCAGCCACTGATCTGGGAGAGCCGCCCCGACGGTCTGCGAGCCCCCGCGATGATCGCTGCTTTCAGCGGCTGGAACGACGCCGGCGACGCCGCTTCGGCGGCCCTGACCTTCATCGGCGAGTCGCTCGGCGCGGAGCGCTTCGCCCGCCTGGATTCCGAGGAGTTCTACGACTTTCAGGCCACGCGGCCACACCTCCGCGTCACCGAGGACCGCAAGCGCGAGGTCACCTGGCCGGGTGTGGAGGTCTTCGCAGCGCGGGTGCCGCGCGCCCCGCGCGACCTCATCCTCGTCCAGGGTCCCGAGCCGTCGATGCGCTGGAAGACGTTCTGCTCGAGCATCACCGAGCTTGCCGAGGCGCTCGGCGTCCAGCTCGTCGTGACGATGGGCGCGCTGCTCGCCGACGTCCCGCACACGCACCCTGTCTCGATCACCGGCCTGACCTCCGACGAGTCGCTGGCCGAGAAGCTCGCGATCAAGGAGACGACCTACGAGGGCCCGACAGGGATCGTCGGCGTGCTGCACACCGCCTGCGCCGAGGCCGGGCTGCCGTCGGCGAGCCTGTGGGCAGCCGTCCCCCACTACGTCGCGGCGGCGCCGAACCCGAAGGCCGCGCTTGCGCTCGTGCGCAAGATCGAGAGCCTCGTAGCCGTCACGGTCGACGCGAGCGAGCTGGAGACCGCCACCGAGGAGTACGAGCGCCAGGTCGGGCTGGCGGTCCAGTCCGATCCCGACGTGCAGGCGTTCGTCGAGCGCCTCGAGCAGGCGGCCGAGCGCGACACCTCGCCGCTGGGCCCAGGCGACCTGCCCTCCGGCGACGCGATCGCCAGCGAGTTTCAGCGCTTCCTGCGCCAGCAGGGTCCTGACCGCTGAGCGCGCTGGTGCCGGTGGCGGTGTCCGAACAGCGCGGGGTCGTGACCGCCGTGAGCGCGAGCGCCACGCACACGATGAGCAAGCCGCCCACCGCCGCGATCCGGCTGCTCGCCGGCCTCGGCGTCGAGGGCGACGCGCATCAGGGCGAGACCGTCAAGCACCGTTCCCACGTCCGCCGCGACCCGACGAAGCCCAACCTGCGCCAGGTGCACCTCATGCACTCCGAGCTGCACACCGAGCTCGCCACGCAGGGTTTCGCGGGCCTGCTGCCCGGTCAGATGGGCGAGAACGTCACGACTGCCGGCGTCGACCTGCTCGGCCTGCCGGTCGGAACGCGGCTTGCTCTCGGCGACGAGGCGGTCGTGGAGGTCACAGGCCTGCGCAACCCGTGCGCCCAGCTCGACGGCATCCAGCCGGGGCTGATGCAGGCGACGCTCGACCGCGACGCCGACGGAAACGTCGTCAGGAAGTCCGGCATCATGGGGATCGTCGTCAGGGGCGGCGAGATCCGCCCGGGAGACGCGATCGCCGTCGAGCTCCCGCCGCCGCCGCACCGCCCGCTCGAGAAGGTCTGAGCAGCGCAACGGTCGCACGCTGACCGCGGTGCCGTTGGCGGCGACTTCGCTCAGTCAGCGCTCGGCCGCCGGGCAGGCGATCCGGTAATCGCACATCGAGCAGACCGTGTAGGACGGCGTCGGCTCGAAGTCCTGGGCGAGGATGCCCCCGCCGACCTCCTCGACGGTGTCGGCGATCCAGCCGGCGTCGATCTCCGCGCTCGGCACGCGTACCTTCTCATCGTCGAGCACGTAGAGGTACGCCTGCTGCGTCGCGTCCAGCTGCCATGCCTCGCGCGCGCCGACCGCGGAGAGCGACAGCTGGACGTCCTCGCGCAGCGCGGCCGCAGAGCGCGGCCGGCCGGTCTTGTAGTCGATCAGCTCATAGCCGCCGTCGGCGAGCTTGTCGACCCGATCGACACGCCCGCGCAGCGTGTGCTTGCCCATCCGAAAGGAGAACGCGCGCTCAAACCAGACCGGCTGCACGGGCTCGTCGAGCACGCGCTGGTGGTAGCGCCGCAGCGCGGCTGATGCCTTGCCGCGCAGCTGGCGCTCCTCGTCTGAGTCGCCGAAGCCGGCGCGCCGCCAGCCCCAGTCGAGCAGGTTCAGCAGCTCGTCGAGCGAGTCTTCGGCCGACTGGTGGTAGCGCTCGAGCACCTGATGGACGAGGATCCCGAAGCGCTGGTTGAGCGTCGGCTCCTGCGGCACCCGCAGGACGCGGGCGAACTTGTAGCGCAGTGGGCACGAGCGGTAGGTCTCGATGTCTGACGCCGACAGCGCGAGGCCGTCGCCGCGGCGCGGCAGGAACGCCTGCAGCGACGGCTCGCTGCGCGCCGCCCGCGCCGCCGCCCGCGCCCGGTCGTCGCGCTCGGCGTCGAGCAGCAGCGCGTCGAGCGAGGAGGTCTGCAGCACCTCGCGCTGCAGCGGTGAGAGCGCCGCGCCCAGCCGCTGGTTGACGGGCCCGAGCGCCTCCGCCACTGACTGCCCGGCCGGCCGCTCGATCAGCGCCGCGAGCTTGACGAGCTCGAGGTAGCGCGCGACCGCATGCGTGACGTCGAGGTCGGTGTCCAGGCGCAGCTCGCCCAAGCCCTTGCCGACCCGCGCCACATCGGCCAGCAGCTCGTCGCGCAGCGCCTGAAACGTCGCGTGCAGCGCCTCCTCGGGGCCGAACAGCTCCTCTTCGAGCACTTCCCACTCGGCGCCGAGCGCCGCGCGCGCCTCGTCCGCGAAGGGCGATGGCGGCTGCGCGATCCCGCTCGCCGAGCGCGCCGGGTAGGCCAGGACCAGCCCGCGCGCCGCCCGCGTCATCGCCACATAGGCCAGGCGCCGCATGGCCGCGACGTGAGCTGCACGGTCGTCGGGCCCGAGCGCCTCCTTCAGCAGTGTGTCGGGGATCGTCTCGCCGGCCCGCAGGCGCCCGCCGGGGATCCACGCTGCCGTCAGGCCGAGCACGAAGACCCAGTCCAGCTCGCGCCCCGCGGCAGCGTCGAGCGCAAGCAGCTGGACGGCCCCGTCGGGCGGCGGCGCGCCCGCGGCGTCCTCGTCGCGCAGGCCCGCGTCGGCGACGGCGGCGACGTAGCGCGCGAAGTCGCGCGGCGTCGCGTGCGGCGCGCGCGTGGCGTAGGAGGACGCCAGCTCGCCGAGCCGAGCGAGGTTGACGAGCCGCTCGACGACGTCGGCCCGGGCGGAGAAGACCTGCTGACGGCGCAGGCCGAGACGGTCGACGAGGCGGTGGACGAAGAGGTCGGGCCGCGCGCTGTCGAGTGTCTCGGCCGTCGCGCGGTGCAGGCGCAGGAAGGTGCGGACGTGATCGCGTGCCTCGGGAGGCAGCTGCGGCGATTCGAGCGCTGCGTGCAGCGCCGACACCATGTCGAGCTTGCGCCGTCGCGCGATCTGCACGCAGCGCGCGATGTCGACCGAGCGCAGCGCGACCGGCGGGCGAGCGAGCGCGCGCACGACCGCGCCGGCGTCGGTCGGGTCGGCGAGCAGGCGCAGCCAGGCGAGCACGTCACGGACCTCGGCCTGGGCGAAGAAATCCGCCTCGCCCACTGCGCGCAGGGCGATCGCGCGCTCCTCGAAGGCGAGCGTGACCTGGCGACCCTCGTCGCGTGGCGAGCGCACGATGACGCCGATCCGCTCCGGCGCGCAGCCGCCGCGCACGAGCCGCTCGACCTCCGCCGCGACCGCCTGCGCCTGCGCGCGCTCGTCGGCGGCGCGCCAGAAGCGGACGGGGGCGGGAAGGGGGCGCTCCGGGCCTGCGGGCGACCCCGGCACGCCGTCCGCGGGGGTGGCGCGAAGCGGCGTCGCGAGCCGGTCGGCGATCGGCTCGACTACCGCGAGCGCGGCTGCGAGCACGGGCTGCGGGCAGCGCTGGGACACGTCGAGGCGAACGACCTCGACGGCCGGATGGGCCTGCTCGAAGTCGCGCACGTTCTTCGTCGCCGCGCCGCGCATCCGCCGCGCCGCCGCGTCGTCGTCGGCGCAGACGGTGAGCCGCTCGTGCTCGGCGCCGAGCAGCTCGACGAGCAGCGCCGCCGCGAAGCCGAGATCGGCGTACTCGTCGACGAGCACGTGGCGGTAGCGCT
>JBBSQG010000123.1:0-8064 GCA_038258125.1 Solirubrobacterales bacterium | reverse complement strand
GGGGGGGGGGCCCCCCCCCCCCCCCGCCCCGTTTGTCATGCTGGGCTCGGCGTTTGTCTTTCCGTGCTCGACCGCGCGAGCGGCCGATCCCGCGGTCAGGCGGTGACGACCTGGCTGCGCCCACCCTCCACGAAGCCGTTGATCAGGTGGATCAGCGACCGTTCGACGTCGAGCTCCTCGAGCGTCAGGCGCAGATACCACTGGACCTTCGTGAACGCGTCGTTGGTGATCTTCAGGCTCGCGTGAGAATCGCCGAGTGCTCGGCCCTCGTACGCCATCGGGTCGCCCCCGAGCGCGAAGGTCAGAAACTGCCGCTGGTGGTGCTTCAGCCGATCGCGATCGATGCCGCCGAAGTACGGCTGCAACTCGGGATCAGCCCAGAGCTTCTCGTAGAACAGGTCCACGATCTTGTTGATCCCCTGCGCTCCCCCGGCCGTCTGGTACATCGCGTCGTGGGTCTCTGTCGCCATACGCGCGTCGCTTCCCTTCGTCTTGAACGATCCTCCTTCGCGCACGCTAGGTCGACGCCGTGTCAAGCAGGCGTCGATTTGATGAACAGAGGATGAACGCCGAGCCGTCCTCACGCACCGATTGAGCGGCGGCGTTGCTGACGCGCGCCCCGCCTGCCCGCGCCACGACGCGATGGCGACACCCCGCGAGCGGGCGGAGGCAAGGCCGGCGAGCGGCTCACCGACGCCGGGACTGCAAGGAGTCAGCGATCCTGTCGAACGTCGGCTGCAGGGTGTCCAGGCTCGACGCCGGCACCGCCTGCAGGACGAGCTGCACGAGCCGGCCCGTCTTGAACAGGAAGTAGTGGTCGTGAGCGCCCTCGGCCTTGTCGGCCATCGTGTACGTATAGCGATAGCGATAGCCCGGCAGGCCGCCAAGCGTGACGGCCACCGGCGGGGCAACCGCCGTGATGCGATCGTCGCTGCGCACGAGGTCGTCGGTGAGCGGGCGCACGACGGGCAGCGTCTTGAGCGTCACCTCATCCAGACCGGACTTGCGCACGCTCACGCTGACGCCCGCCGATGCATCCGGTGAGGACGCCACGATGCGGACCGCCTGGTCGCCAGGCGTACGCCGTACCCACGTCGACGGGTAGCTGATGGCGATGTCGGTCAGCGTGTCGGAGAAGCGGACCGTGTCGGCGCCGGGCGCGGCCGACGGGGTGGTCGTGGGGGACTGAACGATGCTGCGCCCCACGAGGCCTCCGCCGATGAGGGCGAGCACCGCGGCGAGGGCAAGCACCCCCGCCACGATCCCGACCAGCCACTTGCGTTGCATGATGCACACGCCAGAACGAGAGTCCGGCCGGAGCCGGACTCTCGATCACTTCCTGGTGTTCAGCGCTCCCAGGGCCTGAGGCCCTTGCCCGACAGCCGACCGAGCTGGGCCGGCGCTGCCGGCGCTGCCGGCGGGGCCGCACCCCCCGTCGGCGCAGACGGCGCCGCGGGTGGGGTCGGCGGCGGCGCATCGATCCGATTGCCTTGCGCGTCACGGTTGCGCGTGCCAGACGTCAGCACGGGCTCGTACGGGCTGTGGACCGGGTCCTTGCCGATGATCGGAGCCTTCGGGATCTGCCTGGTCGGGTCACGACGGTCCGGCGGAGCCGGGTAGAGCTTCGAGACCTCACTCGTCGAGTACTGCGCGTCGCGAATCGCGGAGCCCTTCGTGTGTGCTGCGCCGATCGGCGCGCCGCGCCCGAGACTGGCGAGGATGCCCACGCCGCGGGTGTAGACCGTGCCGACGTTGACGACCTTGCCGCTCCGGTTCACCCGCCGCAGGAACTTCGCGCCCTCGCCCGGGAAGAGCGACTCGACGAGGCCCGCGGCATCCGCGCCGCCCTTCTTGAGCATGAGGTTCTCGAGCGCGTCACGCGTGATGACGAGGTTGCGGTTGATGTCATCCACGACCGGGTTGACCGGCGCGGTCTTGACGATGATCCCGCCGACCACCGGCAGGACGACAGCCAGCCCGGCGTTGATCTTGAACAGCTGCAGGATCGTCGCGATCAGGTAGATCGCCAGTTCGGCGATGATCACGGCGACCAGCAGGATGATGATGGCTACTTGAATTTCCACTGGAACCCCTAGTAGTCCGGAAGGGCGGCGTTCAACGAGCCGCCGTAGTCGAGGACAGAGCCCTTGATGGACGCCACGTACCCCTGCGTGGTGAGCAGGAGCGCGACGGCTTCGAGGTCCTTGTTCGCCGCAACCGCCACTCCGGCGATCGCGTCGATCTTCGGTGGGATGCTCGTCGCCGCAGCGAGAACGCGCTTGAGCAACTGCATCAGAAGCAAGACCACGACGGCCAGGATGATGACCATGATCCAGAGTGCTGCGTCAGCCATCGATCAGCCCCCCGTTGCCTTGCGCACGACCAGCCGCGCCTTGCCCGCGATCACCGGCAGCGTGTCGACGATGATCTTCAGCGGCGCGTTGACCTTGGGGACCAGCCCGAACAGCGGCCGCAGATGTTGCGACTCGACCGTTGCCAGAGCACCGCCGAGTGCGCCCAGCCCCTCGGAGATGATCTCCAGGCGCTTGGCCACCATCGTCAGAGCCACCGTGAGGATGACGACCAGCAGTGCTGGCGCGAGCATGCTCAGGATAATCATGACTTCAGTGCTCATACCCTCTCCCCTGCGGCGGTGTAGCCGTCAGTCAGCGCGTTCATGTAGCCGTCCTGGATGATCGCCTCTTCGATGATCAGGTTCAGGACCGGCGGAAGCGCGCCGAGCTTCGGGATGTTCGCCGTCTGCGACGCCACGATGCCTGCCGTCTCCAGCAGGCTGGCGACGCTCGCCTGGATGTCCTTCACGAGGCTCAACAACAGCATCATGAGGATGATCACCACGACGAGCACCACCGCGCTCATACCGAGCGTGATCTGCCACGCAGCGTGCGTGTCATTTGCGGCAATGATGTCGATCATTTGCCCACCGCTATCTTCCGCAGCGCCCGGGCCATGTGCAGGATCCGGACCGCTGAGTCGTTGACTCGGTCGACGCCGTCGGACAGGCTCACTGACTGAGCCCGGACGACGTCGACACCTGCGTCTGCTTGGGCCGCCTGATCAGCGATCCGGGCCGCCATCGTGAGGATGATCGCCACGATGATCACCACCACCACGATGATGAAGAACGACAGCCCGAGACCGATGTACCAGTCGGTGTATGTAGCGCCGATCACTTAGAACACCCCGTTCCGCCGAAGCCCTTGGTGGCGCCTCCGAGAATTGGTGCAAGCAGGTCGTCCAGTCCCACAAGATCAAAGGGCGCCGAGCAGTCAATGCTGTTCGCATGTCCGTTGATGTGTGAGGCGAACGCGCCGCCGCGGCCCTGCTGCGCCACGTTGGCGTCGATGCCGATGAAGTCCTGCTTGATCGGCTTCGCCGTGCTCTCGATGTCCGTTGCCTGACCGACGATGGTCGCGACGGCCTTGTCGATGCTGTTGACGCGGCTGAGGATCGAGCCACCGCTCGCGAGGATGCTGCGAGCGCTGTTGTTGATCGTCTTGACGTCGTTGTTGACCGAGATGACGCTGGCGCCGATGCTCTTGACCTTCGTGTTGATCGAGCTTGCGCTCGCGAAGATCTGATCCACCGTGCCACCGATCTCCAGCACCGTGCCGTTGATCTCGCCGGCCACCGCGTTGATCCGGCCGACCTTTCCGAGGATGGACTTGAGCTTGGGGGCGATCCCCTTCTCAGCCACGTTCAACGTCGACGCGAGATGCCCGCTCAGCGGCGCTGCCGCCACCCGGATCTTCTTCGCGGTCTCGTCGATGGTCTTCGCCTGCGCGATGAAGCCGGCATCCGTGCCGATCTCATCCACGTTTGGCTTGATGACTGCCACTGAGCGATCGATCGATCGTGCGGCCAGCAGCGTCCCGGTGAGGAACATCACCGAGAGCAGCGCCCACGCGATCAGGATCACGAGCACGACGGGCGACATGCCCCGTGCTCCGCTGAGGATGTCACGCAACATAAGCGGCTAGCACTTCGTGTTGCCGGCGACGACGCCCAGGGCCTTGACAGCCGTCGAGTTGCAGATGCTCGTGAGGTGAGCCTCCGCGTCGCTCAGGCCGGCGTTGATCTTGTTCGTGTCGGAGAGAATCCCGCTCAGGCCTTCGCCACCGTTGATGCTCGTGACGAGACCGGGGACCGCACCCGTGCCCTGGCTAGACGGCGACTGGACCGCGTGCAGGACCTGGTTGATCGTCTTCACACGGCTGTTGACCGTGACGAGAACGCCACCGGTGTCGCGCAGCGAGGTGAGGATCGTCCGCAGACGGCCCGTCGTGCCCACCAGCGACCCTGCCGTGTCCTTCAGGGACCCGGAGATCGTCTGCAGCGTGCCCGTCGTGTCCACGAGGGAGCTTGACGTGCTCAGCAGCGAGCTCGAGGTGTTCTTCAGGGCGGCGTTGACCCGGCCAGTCGACCCGTTGATGCCGGTCAGGCTGTTGAGGATCGAGACGCCCTGTCCCGGGATCGGCTTCAGCGACTTGTCGATCGCGTCGAGGCTGCCGTTGATGCTCTTGACGTACCCAGGCAGCGGGTCGGCGTCGCCGCCGACATCGACCAGCGTGGCGTCGGTCGTCCCGAGTGCCTTGTCGATCGAGTTCAGCGCGCTCGTGATGCCGGACAGAAATCCGATCACCACGACGACGACCAGGATCAGGATGGTGCCGAAGATCCAGGTCCAGCGGAGATCTGTTGCTATGCCACGCTGCACGGGAGCCTCCTCGAAACGTCGATGTTGCTCAGAAGGCGGCTCATGGCTGCTTGCCCTGACAGTCGCCCTTCGGTGCCTTCGGGCTACCGAGGTTCGCGTTGACGTCGATGCACGCCGCCGTGTCCTTGATGGCGTCCGAGTCACCGAGGATGTCGCCGGAGTCGGACTTGATGCCCTTGGCGATGCCCAGCGTGGTCGTCAGGCCGCCGATGATCGTGGCCGCGTCGTTGTCGATGATCCGCGCGATGCCCAGGATGCCTGCGCCCGGTCCGGCGGTCGTGTTGATGCTCTTCGCGACGCCGTTGATCGTGCCGGCGATGCTGCGGATGCCGACGGCGACGCTGTCGATCTGACCGGCGACGCCGTTGATCGAGCTCGCGGTGCCGTTGATGTCGGATGCGACGCCGTTGATCGACGTTGCGCTCGTGTTGATCGTCCCAGCGGTCGAGAGGATCGTGCTCGCGAGGCTGTCGATCGAGGTCGCGTCACGGTTGATCGACTTCGCGCGGTTGTCGATCTTCGTCAGGACGCCGTTGAGCGGCGTGGCCGTCTTGAGGATCGAGGACGCGAGGCGGTTGGTCCGCTGCAACTGCGAGATCGAGTCGGTGGCGGTGTTGATGCCGATACCGGTGTCCCGAATGCTCTTCGCCTTCTTGTCAATCGCCCGTGCGGTGTTGACGGTCTCCGCGAGGAGACCAGCCGCGATCGTGACGGACGCTGCGACGAGGACCAAGATGATGACGTTGACGCCCTGAACGCCGCCCGAGGCGCCGCTCGGCCGCGCCGAGCTGCCGCTGGCGACTCCACCCATCTGCTGGGGTGTCTTGGACTTCCTTTTTAGCGCTGGCACGGAACGCTCCACCGATGCGGCGCCAATGCGCCTGGCCGTATAAGCACTGTGGCTCCCCTCTGTTGTTCGCGTCTGAGGCCCCGCGGCAAGATGCCTTGGGCCAACCCTCAGTCGCTCGCTCCCAATAACTCCGTTTCCGGGTCCCGGTACGTCTCCCTCTGCCCCGACCCAGCCGGTTCTTTTCGCGACACTAGTACACGGCGGCACGGAATGTCTAGTCGCGGAGACCCCGCCGCGTGCACGCGGCGGGGTTCGTCGTCCGATAGTTGCTCTTCTGCAGGCGTTCTTAACTTGTGTTAAGCATCTTTGGCGGTTTGGGGAGCGGGTGCGGGCCGGCCACCCCGTCCAGGGTCTGCGACGCGGTTCTCGCGGGACGCCGGGAGCGGCCCGCGGCTCGCCGCGGCGGTCGCTGTCAGGCTTGGGGGTGATGCGCAGCGTGCACGACGACACGGACAGATCGGCCCGAGCGGGCCTCGGGGGCGCGCCCGGCGAGTGCGCGGGCGGCCAATGCGGCGGGCGCTCGTGATGGGCGGCCGCCGCCGAGTGCGGTCGCTGCTACTGGCGGTGTTCGTCCCCGTGGTCATCGTCGTCGGCGTGCTCGCCTCCGCCGTGCTCGGCGACGGCGGCGCGAATCGCCCGGCGGCGTTGCCCCGTCCGGCCCTCACCCCCGGGCCGTTGCTGGGGACGCCCCGCGCGGGTACTCGGGCGCCGGTTCAGGATTCCGGCGCCGTCCCGCCGCGCGCGCCCGAGTCGCCGCCGCTTGCCGCTGAGCCGGAGCCCGAGGAGGCCGAGCCCGATCCACAGTTCTCGACAGAGTTCGTGCCCGACGGTGCCGTGCGCACCGACGTCGGCAGCGGCGCGCAGGCGGCGGTGATCTTCGAGCCGGCACGGACGGCCGGGGCACCGGGTCCGGTGGTGATCTTCCTGCACGGCTGGGTGGCGCTCGACCCGCGGCGCTACGGCCCGTGGATCGCCCATCTCGTGCGTCGCGGCGCGAGCGTGATCTATCCGACCTATCAGACCAAGCCGGCCTACGACACGATCGGCCCGCTGACCAACGCCCTCGCCGGGGTCCGCCTCGCTCTGCCTCGCGTGAGGCTGGCGCCCGGCCGGCTCGTGATCGCCGGGCACTCCGCCGGGGCCGCCCTCGCGGTGGACTATGCGGCTGCGGCGCCGTCGGCGGGGCTGCCCGCGCCGGCGGCCGTGCTCAGCGTCTATCCCGGGCGCAAGCTGCGCCACCTCGCCGTGCCGATCCCCAGTCCCGACCTGGCGCAGATCGCCCGCGGCACGCGCGTGCTCGTATTCGCCGGCGAGCGTGACACGTCCGTCGGCAGCGAGACGGCGCGGCGGATCGTGTCGCAGGCCAAGCACGCCGACGTGACGCTGCGGACGATCACCAACGACGCGGTCGACGATCACAGCGCGCCGCGGACCTCCAGTGGCGCCGCGCAGCGGGCGTTCTGGGCACCACTGGACGCGCTGATCGCGGCGACCGCACCGGCAAGCAGCAGCGCGGGCGGGCCGTAGGACGTATCGTCCGGTTCCCGACTGGCCAGCCAGCCAAGGAGCAGCCCGTGGACCTCAACGACACGCCGCAGCAGGCGCAGTACCGCGCGAAGGTACGCGCCTGGCTGGAGCAGCATGCGGGTGAGTCGCCCGCCGAGCAGGACTCCGACGACGCGGCCCAGATCGACGCGCGCCGGTCGTGGCAGGGCAAGCTCGCCGGCGCCGGGCTGGCCGGCGTGACCTGGCCGACCGAGCTCGGCGGCCAGGGTCTTGGCGCGGTCGAGCACGTCATCGTCGGGCAGGAGATCGCCCGCGCCGGCGTGCCGGGGATCCTCGACGTGATCGGCGTCGGGATGCTTGGTCCGACGATCATCGCCCACGGCACTGACGAGCAGAAGAGCCGCTTCCTCGGGCCGATGCTGCACGGCGACGAGGTCTGGTGCCAGCTGTTCTCCGAACCGGCCGCGGGCTCCGATCTCGCCGCGGTGCAGGCGCGGGCGGTGTTGCAGGACGACGGCGGCTGGCGCCTGTCGGGGCAGAAGGTATGGACGACGAACGCGCACTTCGCCGCCTACGGGCTGCTGCTGGCGCGCACCGATGCCGACGTGGCCAAGCACAAGGGCCTGACGATGTTCATCGTCCCGATGGACGGCGAGGGCGTGACGATCCGCGGACTGCGCCAGATCTCCGGCGAGGCGGAGTTCAACGAGGTCTTCTTCGACGATGTCCGCTTGGAGGCCGATGCAGTCCTCGGCGGCGTCCGAAACGGCTGGGGTACGGCGCTGACGACGCTCATGTTCGAGCGCCTGACGATCGGCCTGGGCTCTGAGAGCATGGGCTACAAGCCCGAGCGCTACGCGGCGGCGATCGCCTCCGACGAGCACGCGCGCCGCGATCCCGAGGTTCGCCGCCGGCTCGGCGAGCTGTGCACCGAGCTGCTGGCGGTGAAGTTCACCGGCTACCGGATGCT
>JBBSQG010000122.1:0-8113 GCA_038258125.1 Solirubrobacterales bacterium | reverse complement strand
GCCCCCTCGCCGCCGTGCTCGCGATGGGGGCCATCGCAGGCCTCGCAAGCGCGGCTCCCGCAACGGCCGCCGGCCCGCCGGCGGCGGGCGCGGTCGCGCCGAACAGCGACTCGCGGCGCGACGATCGCAGCGCCCCGCTGGCCACCCGCCGCGCGCGGGCGGCGCTGCGCGGCGCGCTCGGCAGCGAGTCCGTGGTCGCCACCGACCGCACGACCGGCGCGGCCCGCATCGTCGCGCGCCGCGACGGCTTTCTCACGGCCGCGGCCGGCGACGATCCGGCAAGCATCGCGCTGGCCTACGTGCGCGCGCGCCCCGCCGTATTCGGCCTCGACGACGACGACCTCGAGGCACTGCGGCTGACCAGCCGCTACCGCTCGCCCGACGGCGTCGCCCATCTCGCCTGGATCCAGACCGACGCCGGGATCGACGCCTACGACAACGTCCTGTTCGCGAACGTCGCGCGTGACGGGCGGATCGTCAACGTCGGCGGCTCCGCGGTCGCGGACCTCGCGGTCGGCTCGACGGTCCCGGCGGTGAGTGCCGCGCGCGCGAGCGTCGTCGCGCGCAGCGACGTCGGTGGCGCGCTCACGGCCCCGCGCGCGACCCAGCGGCCGGGCGCCGAGCGCGCGACGCGCTTCTCCAACGGCGACCGCGCGCAGCTGACGATCTTCAGCGACGGGCGTACGGACCGCCTCGCCTGGCGCACCGAGGTCGAGGGCGACGGCGGCGTCCGCTACGAGCTCGTCGTCGACGCGGCCAGCGAGGCGCCGCTGCTGCGCCGCTCGCTGACGGAGTTCGCCTCCCAGGCCGGCGTCCACGAGGACTACCCCGGCGCGCCGAGCGGCGGCGCGACCGCGACCGTCGACCTCGCCGCCGACCCGACCTGGCTGGACCGCTCGCAGGCCGCCACGCGGCTGGCCGGCAACAACGCCCACGCCTACGCCGACACCGGCGGCAGCAACGGCGTCGACCCCGGCGAGGACATCCCCGCCAGCGGCGCCACCGACTGGCTGTATCCGCGCACGAGCTTCAGCGTCGGCGGGCAGACCTGCCCCCAGCTCGGCGGCTCGCCCGCCTGCAGCTGGGATCCCTCCAGCAGCGCCTCGACGACGACGAACCGCAACCAGGCCACGACGCAGCTCTTCTATCTCGTCAACCGCTTCCACGACCACCTCGCGGCCGCGCCGATCGGCTTCACCCACGCCGCCCGCAACTTCGAGCTCAGCGATGCCGACGGGAGCGGTCCCGGCCTGGGCAACGACCCGGTGCTGGCCGAGGGCAACGACAACTCCGGCAGCGACAACGCGAACATGTCGACGCCCGCCGACGGCGCCTCGCCGCGCATGCAGATGTACTTCTGGAGCAACCCGGCGACGAACTCCAGCGACGCCGCCGACGTCGTCTTCCACGAGTACACGCACGGGCTGACGAACCGCTCGGTCGGCACCGGCACCGGCCTCTCGGCCGGCCAATCGCGCGCGATGGGCGAGGGCTGGAGCGACTGGTACGCGCTCGACTACCTCGTCGGCCACGGCTACCGCACCGACACCGCAGCGCCCGGTGAGATGACGCTCGCCGCCTACCTCGTGCCGCCCAAGGGCATCCGCCGCCAGCCGATGGACTGCCCCGTCGGCGCGACGGCGCCCGCCTGCCCGGGCACATCGGGCGCCGGGCCCGGCGGCTTCACGCTCGGCGACATGGGCAAGGTCGTCGGCTACTTCCAGGTCCACGCCGACGGCGAGATCTGGGCCGAGACGCTGTGGGATCTGCGCCGCGCGCTCGGCGCCGCGACGGCCGAGGCGCTCGTCACCGGCGGCCTGCGGCTGTCACCGGACAACCCGTCGTTCCTCGACATGCGCGACGCGATCATCCAGGCCGACCAGGTGCTCGGCGGCACGCACTACGACGAGCTGTGGTCGCTGTTCGCCGCGCGCGGCATGGGCTACGGCGCGCACACCGCCGGCGCGGATGCGGGCTCGGCGGTCGAGGCGTTCGACCTGCCGCCGGTGCTGTCCCAGCAGGCGGCGACGGTCACCGATCCCGCGCCGGGCGGCGACGGCGACGGCGTCGCCGAGCCGGGCGAGACGCTGCGCATCGTCGACGAGCTGCTCAATCCCTGGGACGACCCGGTCACTGGCGTCAGCGCGACGTTGAGCACGAGCACCGACGGCGTGGCGGTCACGCAGCCGTCGGCGACGTGGCCGAACTTCACCGCCGGCGCGAGCCACGCCGGCACGCCGCCCTTCGCGGTCGCCGTCCCGCTCAGCCATCCGTGCGGCGATCCGGTCGCGCTGACGCTCACCTACGCGACCGACCAGGGTGGCGGGACGATCCCGCTGACCGTCACGACGGGCCTGCCCGCCTCGGCGGCGCTCAGCGCCGACGTGCCCGAGGCCATCGGCGACAGCACCGGCTTTGAGTCCACGCTCACGTTCGCGGCCGGCGGGCCGGTGCAGAATCTCGAGCTGCACATCCCGAAGCTCACCCACACCTGGGTCGGCGACCTCTACATGACGCTCGAGAGCCCAGCCGGCACGAAGGTCGTGCTCATGAACAGTCCCGGCCCCGGCGGGCCCGGCGACGGTGCGTCGGGCGACGACATGACCGACCTCGTGCTCGCCGACGACGCGCCGACGGCGATCGAGTCGCTGCCGCTCAGCGCGCCGGCCGGCGGCTACAGCGGCCGCTACCGGCCCGACGAGCCGCTGTCGGCCTTCAACGGCGAAAGCCGCCAGGGCACCTGGAAGCTGCACGTGCACGACGTCTATCCGAGCGCCGACAACGGCGTGCTGCACGCGTGGGGACTGGCGCCGGTTGGCGGCACGACCTGCGACACGAGCGGCAACGGCGCCCCGCTCGCCGTCGATGACACCCGCTCGACAGGCCACGACGAGACGCTGCACGCCACGAGCGTGCTCGCCAACGACTCCGACCCCAACGGCGACGCGCTCACCGCGGTGCAGGAGACCGACCCCGCCCACGGCACGCTCGCGCTGGCCGCGGACGGCACCTTCACCTACACGCCGCAGACGGGCTTCGAGGGCGTCGACTCGTTCGCCTACCGCGCCTCCGACGGGACCACGCCATCGGCGATCGCCACCGTGCGGATCACCGTCGCGTCGCGGCCGAACACCGCTCCCGTCGTGCACGACGACAGCTACTCGCTGCTGCACGACACGACGCTGCAGGCGACGAGCGTGCTCGCCAACGACAGCGACGCCGAGAACGATCCGCTCACCGCGGCACCGCAGAGCTATCCGGGCCACGGCTCGCTCGCCTTTCAGAGCGACGGCAGCTTCCAGTACACGCCCGACGGCGGCTTCAACGGCAGCGACAGCTTCACCTACCGCGTCGGTGACGGCCGAGCGACATCGGCGACGGCGAGCGTCACGCTCACCGTCCGGCCGCCGAACCGGACGCCGTTCGCCGTCGACGACCACTACTTCACCACCGACTGGACGATGCTCGACATCGCCGACGTGCTCGCCAACGATCTCGACGAGGACGGAGATGTCCTGTCGGCCGAGATCGCGCGCTCGCCGCTCAACGGCGAGCTGCTGAAGGTGGCCGGCAACGGCCGCTTCCTGTACCGCGCGAACGCCGGCTTCACGGGCACCGACGGCTTCAGCTACACGGCGGTCGACGGCTCGGGCGCGCGCTCGGCCCCGGCCTTCGTGTCGATCGAGGTGCGCCCGCGGCCGTCCAGCTCGCCGCCACACCTCCCGCAGACGCCGTCGTTCGGGATGCCGGTAGCCGTGCCGACGGCGATCGGCGGCCCCGCCGCGTCCGCGTCGGGGATCCGGCTGCGGCGTGCCAGCCTGCGCGACGGGCGGCTGGACATCCTGGCCGCGATCAACGCCGGCGCGGTCGGCTCGGCCACCGTCAGCTTCGTGACCGGTCGCGTGACCACCCGCCTGCGCGTGCCGATCGCCCACGGCCAGATCCGCGTCAAGCGCCGCCTGCCGCGTCGCCAGCGCGCAGCGAAGACGGTCATCGTCAAGGTCGCCTACGGCGGCAGCGACCGGGTCGTTGCCGACGCCGTCGCGCTGTGGGCCGCGCCGCGGAGCTCGCAGCTGCGGCTGCGCTCGGCGCGCATCGTCGGCGACCGGCTCGTGGCGTCGGGCAAGGTCGCGCGCGGAGCGCACGGTCTGGTGCGCGCCCGGGTCACCTACCGCACGATCTTCGGGACCCTCGCGGCGCAGGACTACCACGCGCGCGTGCGCCGCGGCGCCTGGACGCTGACGGGGCCGCTGCCGCCGCCCTCCTCGGCAACCGGCTTCCGGCTGCTCGTCCAGTTCGACGGCGACAGCAAGCGCCGCTACCGCGGCGAGCAGATCGTCAAGCAGGTGCGGCGGGGCTGAGCTGCCCGAGCGCTCGTGCGCGCTGCAGCACAGCGTCGAGCATCGCCGGCGTGAGCCTGCCCGTGAACGTGTTCTGCTGGCTGGGGTGAAAGGTGCCGAGCAGGGCCGGCGCCGGCGGATCGAGCGCGAGCTCGGCGCCGTGCCCGAACTTCGGCCGCGGCCGCGGCAGCTCGGCGCCATCGGCGGCGAGCAGGCGCAGCGCCGCGGTCCAGGCAAACGCGCCGAGGCAGACGATCACGCGCACCTCGCCCAGCAGTGAGAGTTCGCGCACGGCGTAGGGCAGGCACGCGTCGCGCTCGGCCGGCGTGGGCTTGTTCGCCGGCGGTGCGCAGCGCACGGCGGCGGTGATCCACGCGTCGCGCAATGCGAGGCCGTCGCCGGCGTGAACCGACGTCGGCTGGTTGGCAAAGCCCGTCCGGTGCAGCGCGGCGAACAGGAAGTCGCCCGAGCGGTCGCCGGTGAACACGCGCCCGGTGCGGTTGGCGCCGTGCGCCGCCGGCGCCAAGCCGAGGAGCAGCACGCGCGCATCGGGGTCGCCGAAGCCGGGGATCGGCCGGCCCCAGTAGTCCTGATCGGAGTACGCGGCGCGCTTGTCACGCGCGATCTGCTCGCGCCAGGCCACGAGCCGCGGGCAGGCGCGGCAGCCGACGATCTCGGCCTCCAGCTGCGCCAGGCGCGCAGCGCGCTCGGCCCGCACAGGGTCCGGCGGCGACGGGGCGGCGCTCAAGAAGCGTGCGGCGGCTGCATGAGCAGCCCGAGGATGAGCCGCTCGATGAGCGGCTGCAGGTCGGTCACCCGCTCGGGCTGGCCGGTGCGCAGCTGACGTGAGACGAGCTCGAACGTCGCGCCGACGATCGCGAATGCCTCGTCAGCCGAGGCGTAGGCCGGCCCGCCGGTCCGCGCGGCGGCGCGCACGGTCTGGTCGTATATGACCTGGGCGAAGCTGTTGAGTGCCGCGAGCCGCAGTTCGGCGAGCCGCGGCCCGGCGCCAACCGTCTCGACGAGGATCGCCTGCGCCATCGCGGGGTTGTCCTCGATCGCCTCGAGGATCGCCCGCAGGCCGGCGCTGTGGCGCTCCTGGAAGTCGCGCTCGGCGCCCCGCGAGGCCGCCATCAGCTCCTCGACCAGCGACACCGACGCGTACTCGAAGAGCGCGATCAGGCACTCCTCCTTGTTGGCGAAGTGCTCGTAGAACGTCGCCTTCGACATCCCCGCCTGGCGGCTGATCGCCTCGGCGCTGGCATCGGCGTAGCCGGCGCGCGAGAAGACAGCGGCCGCCGCGTCGAAGAGTCGGTGCTTCTGCACCTCCAGGCGCACCTCCAGCGGAGGTGCGTGTCGCCCGCGCGGGATCGGCTGGGAAGAGGACTCGAGCTCCGGTGGCACGAGGGCCAAGTCTAGATAGGCTCAGCGCCGATGCGATCTGCTCTCCTCCTCTGCCTGCTGGCCCTCACGCTGACCGCCTGCGCCGCCACGCCGCGCGACTCGACCGAGGACTTCAAGGGCGAGGAGAAGCCCGTCGCCGCCGCCGTCGAGGATCTCGAGTCGGCGGCGCGCGACAACGACAGCACCAAGGCCTGCACGAAGCTGTTCGCGCCGACCCTGCTGGCGACGCTCAAGGCGCACGGCACGAACTGCCAGTCGGCCGTCAAGGACGCCTTCAAGGACGCCGACTCCGTCGACCTCACCGTCGAGGACATGACGATCAGCGGCACGAAGGCCACGGTGAAGGTGACCTCCGGGACCGGTTCCAAGAAGCAGACCGACCGGCTCGGCCTTGAGAAGGTCGGCGCCGACTGGCGGATCAGCTCGCTGCAGGCGTAGTCTGCGCGCGACGCCGCGACGCCGCGGGGGCGCCGCGCTCCGCGAGCGGCGGCTCAGGCCGTCGCATACTCCTTGATCTGCGTCAGGCGGAAGTGGTTGCCCGACGGATCGCGGAAGCCCGAGTCGATCCCGTACGGCCGCTCCTCGGGCTCGTCGACGAACTCGACGCCGCGCTCCTTGAGCTGCTCGTACTCGGCCTGCAGATCCTCCGTCGTGAGGAAGACCGTGCCGGCGAAGCCCTTCGCCATCAGCCCGCGCACCTCGTCGGCGGTGGCGTCGTCCATCACCGGCGCGCCGGGGATCGCCATCAGCACGATCGAGATCTCCTCCTGGCCGGGAGGCGCGACGGTGAGCCAGCGGAAGTCGCCCATCTCCGGAAGGGTCACGTCGGAGCGGACCTCCATGCCGAGCTTCTCGGTGTAGAAGGCGAGCGCCTCGGCCTGGTCGTGCACCCACAGCTGGGCGGTGGCGATCCTCATCATGAAACCGTCTCCTTGTCTCCGGGGAAGAACCTGATGAAGGCCACGCTAATCGGGCGGCCGACCGCTGTCTTCTCCAAACGTGCGGCGTTGCGGGCGGGCGTAGGCGCGCACGACGCAGGCCGGGACGCGGGCGAGTTGGGAGGCCGCCGGAAACTGGTCGCGGTACACCAGCGGTGAGACGCCGAACGTGCGCGAGAAGCTCGTCGTGAAGGAGCCGATGCTCTGCAGGCCGACCGACAGGCAGACGTCGGCGACGGAGCGATCGGTCGCGCGCAGCAGCGCGGCGGCGCGCTCGAGGCGGCGGGTCAGCAGGTAGGCGTGCGGCGGCTCGCCGAACGCGCGCCGGAACTCACGGCTGAAGTGTGCGCGCGAGAGTCCCGCGGCGGCGGCGAGGTCGTCGACCTTGAGCGGCTCGGCGTAGCGGGCGTCGGCGAGATCCTTCGCGCGCAGCAGATGGCGGGCGGGCGGGACGTACGTCATGTCCGCCAAGTATCGCCGCGCGGCGTCAGGCCCTTCAGTCCTTGATCTGCGCGCCGTACTGGCGCGCGTAGTACTCGCGGTAGTCGCCGGAGCGGATCGGCTCCCACCAGTCGCGGTTGTCCTCATACCAGCGGACCGTCTCGTCCAGGCCGTCGGCGAAGCGCACCTGCGCCTCCCAGCCCAGCGCGCGGACCTTCTCAGAGCCCAGCGAGTAGCGGCGGTCGTGCCCGGGCCGGTCCCTGACGTAGGTCAGCAGCTCCGGCGCGGCGCCGGTCAGCTCGATGATCCGCTGCACGACCTCGAGGTTCGGGCACTCGTCCGGGCCGCCGACGTTGTAGGCCTCGCCGGGCACGCCGTGCGCGAGCACGTGGCCGATCCCGCGCGCGAAGTCCTCCACGTAGAGCCAGTTGCGCACCTGCATGCCGTCGCCGTAGACGGGCAAAGGGTCGCCGTGCAGGGCGTTGAGGACCATCAGCGGGATGAGCTTCTCGGGGTACTGGCGCGGGCCGTAGTTGTTCGAGCCGCGGCAGATCACCGTCTGAAGCCCGTAGGTGTGGAAGTACGACGCGACGAGCAGATCGGCGCCGGCCTTTGTCGCGCTGTACGGGGAGGAGGGGGCCAGCGGCGAGGACTCGGTGAACGAGCCCTCCTCGATCGAGCCGTAGACCTCGTCGGTGGAGACCTGCACGTAGCGCAGGCCGCGCTCGCGCGCCGCCTCCAGCAGCACGTAGGTGCCCAGCGCGTGCGTCGTCACGAACGCGTCGGGCTCGGCGATCGAGCGATCGACGTGGGTCTCGGCGGCGAAGTTCACGACCGCGTCGCAGCCGTCGATCGCCCCGGCGACGGCGGCGGCGTCCTCGATGCCACCGCGGACGAAGCGGACGCCCGGCTCGTCGCGGAGGTCGTGGAAGTTCTCCTCGCGCCCCGCGTAGGTGAGCTTGTCGAGCACCACGACATCATCACCGTGCT